>JAVHPF010000107.1:0-9378 GCA_036170435.1 Patescibacteria group bacterium | reverse complement strand
AGATAAAATGATTTTTGACTGATGAGAGTGGAAAGATAAGTAAAAAGGATGCGTTATGACTTTGAGTATGAACCATGTTATTAAGTACTATTAATGAAGCTTCTGCTGCGAGTTGTAGTTTTACTGCAGCAGCTGCATGAACGGTTACTATTACAGTTGATGCTACAGCTCATCTCAGTGGTCTGTATAATTGACATTATAGTGGAACACCTGCTGTTACTCCTGTATGTTGACATGGAAGTCATGGAAGTCATGGAAGTCATGCCAGTCATGGAAGTTGTTGCTGAGGAACATGGTAATAATTTATTATTTTACATTAATATCCAATGAAAAAAAAATACATAATTATTTTATTTATATTAGTATGAATGAGTATTATATTTTTTTTAATAAAGAATAATATTACAGGAATAAAAGAAGATAATTTATGAAAAAATTTGGATAATTCTTTGAATATAAATAAATTTTCTCCAAAATTATTGGCTAATTATAATAAACTTTTACTAAAAGATAAAAATAAGGCTAAAAAATTAATAGATTGATTATCAAGAAAAGAAATATCAGAAAAATTTTTTGAACTATCATTAGAATATTTATTATGAAATAAAAAATTTACAAAAGAAAATGAAACTGTAATAAAAAATTTAAATTATTTTATAACTATTGTAAAAAATCCAAATATATGATCATATGAATGCGATGCATTTAGATATTTTTTTTATATTTTAGATACTAAAAAATTTGATGAGTATCATATATATAATATGTATTTACCTTGTTATAAAAATATGGTAAATAATTTGAATTTTATCAAAGATCCGATCAATAATGACAAATTATTAGAGACTAATAATATAAATAAATATATATATGATTTTAAAAAATGAATTAAAATACCTGAAAATGTATTAAAATCGGATCCTAGATTGTTATTTTTAATTACTGATGATAATAAACCCCCTTCTAGAGAAGAATTTAAAAATCTTTTAAATAATTTTACCTGATTTCAAAATCAGTCTTTAAATGAGATATATTTACATAAATTTATTCTTGCTAGAATTTGAATAGATATTTTTTATGATGATATATCTTCTTATAAAAAAAATATATTTTTGAGTAAAATAAAAAATAATTTCTATGATTATCTTTTAATAGATAGGTCTATATTTAGAAATAAAAATTATTGTGAAGATATCATTAATAAAAAAATTCAAAATATTTGTAAATTAGCTTTAAATAAAAATAATTTAGTAGACGAAAGAAATACATATGAAAATTTAATTCAAGAATATTTAATTTATATGTATAATTATAATTAATATAAAAAACTTATTATGTAGTATAATCTAGATAATTAGTGATTTTTTTATAAATATATATTTTTGTAAAAAGTGTTTTTATTTTCTAACTATTTTTATTAAATAATATGGAAACGAAAACATATAGTTTCACAAAATGACTTACTTTACGAACTACAAATATATGTAATCATAATTGTATTTTTTGTACACAAAAAGAATTTTTAAATAAAATAGATTATAGTATTTTTTTAAATTATGATATTCACATACTTAATGATATCTTGAATATTTTAAAAAATGATTGATATGACTTTATTCTTATATCTTGATGAGAGGCAACTTTAAATAAAGATATAATAAATGTAATTAACTTTTTTTATAATCATTGAATATATGTTTTTTTAATGACAAATTGATCAAATTTACATAATATTGATTTAGATAAAATTTCTAAAAACATAACATTTTATGTTTCATATCATGGTTTTCAAGATACATATGAATTACTTATAAATAAATCAAATATAATTTTGGAAATAAATTGACAAAAAGAAAGTGAATTTCAAAAAGTATGAAAAAATATAGAATTATTAATATTAAAAGGATTTACTGTTATTTTAAAGGTAGTTGTAAATAAATATAATATTAGTTCATTAGAACTTTTTATAGAATATTTATTTTTTAAATTTTGAGAATGAATAGGGATTGAAATTACATTAATGGAAGGTTTAGAAAATAAAGATATTAGAAAATTATCATGTAATATTTCTGAATTTAATAATTTAATTGAAATATTACATAAAAAATATTGAAATAGAATAATGTTTGAATGATGAAAAATATGTGATAAAGATTTTTTTATGAAAAATCATAAGAATATTTTTTCATCTATACCAAATAAAATATTATGAGAAATAAAAATAAATGATAAACATGAGATATTATACCAGAAAAAAACTGAATTTGTATGAAAAGGTAATATAAAAAAATATTTAAATAAGTGTAAAAACTGCAATTTATTTAATATTTGTCATTGATATGATATTTTTTATTTAAAAAAATAACCTTTTGAATATGTATGATTTTTCATGAATTTATGATTTTTTAAAAAAATGGAATGAAGATAATTTATATAAAACTAATTTAGATATTAAAAAAGAAGAATTTACTAAATTTAGTAGAATTTGTAGTGATGAAAATACTTTAAGTTGACCCATTTTAACTAAAAATGATGAAAGTTTTCAATTATCTTTAGAGTCATGAATAAGAAGTTTAGTTTTACTTTTAATAGAATCTTTTTGATTGATTACGATATGATCTTGTGAATGACATAAACATTTATCAAATAAGTATAACATAAGTAAAAGATTTGTAAAAATATTATGGAGAAATGATGAAGAATATATAAAAAATTATCATATATTATTAGAATTAGCTCAAAGAGTTAATATTAATCATCAAAATATAAAAATATGATTATTTGATTTTAAAGAAAAATTTCCAGATAATAATGAATATCATTTATGTTTTATTGTATTTATTCCTTTTATAAATGATCATGATATTTATTTTAAAGATATTGATATCATATATAATGATTTTTTGATGCAATTTTGATTTAAATAAATATTATATATATTATAAATTATGCAAAAAATAAACTACCATAAAATTCAAATAACACATGTATGTAATGATAACTGTATATTTTGTTATGATAAATGAAATAATAAGTATTGAGAAAAATCTCAATATGATTTTTCAAAATCTAATATATATAAATGAATACAAAAATGATTTAAAAAATGATATCTGAATTATATAGTATTTACATGATGAGAAGCTAGTACGGATAAATACATAATTGAATATATAAAATATGCCAAGGAAATATGATTTAACAAAATAGAATTAATTTCAAATTGAGTTAAATTTGCTTTCAATAATTTTTCACAAAAAATTATTGAAAGTTGATTAACATGAATAAATATATCAGTTCATTGACATAATAGTTTATTACATAATTATTTAACTTGAAATAAAATAGCTTTTCAATCAGTATTAAAATGAATAATAAATATTAAAAAGATTAATTTAAATTTTGATATTTCTATTTATATAGTTATTAATAAATTAAACTTGAATTATTTAGATAATATAATTATATTATTTTCAAAATTATGAATAAAAAATTTTTACTTATTACAATTGATTCCATTTGGAAATGTATTAAAAAATGAACATATTTTTATAAATGATAATAATATTTTAAAAACGGCTGTAATAAATATATTGAGTAAATATAGTTGAACAAACATTTCTATAAATGCTAGTCATTTATTACATCCAAATATTTTAGAATGATATGAAAAAATGATTCCCAATGTTGAAAACATATTGTGAGATATTAAAATAAATTTATGAATGAATTGGAAAGAAAGTTTTTATTCTGAAAATTTTAATAGATGTAATAAGTGAAGTTTTTGTCATCAATGTTATTTAAGCTCTTTTTGTAATCAATTAGAAAAAAGTAAAAATAATAGTCATAATTTTAATATAGGTAATTTAGAATATTTACCTGTTTTAAAATTACCAGATAAATATGAGGATTTTATTCATAAAATAAATAATCTTAAAAAAGATAAAAAATTAGTTAATATTCCTAAGTGTATATTAAAAGAAGATCATTTTTATGATAATTTCAAATTATATACTCAAATTTTAAGTATTGAGTATAATTATACTAATTTTTTAAAATATTTTAAAAAACATTGATATCTTGTTAAATCTTTAAATTGTAATAAATGTAAATATAACCTTGATTGTAATTGAATAAATATACGTATTATAAAAAAATATTGATTTAAAATTTTAAACATCATAAAATAAATATCATGAAAGTAGCTTATTTACAAATTATTAGAATATGTAATCAAAATTGTATATTTTGTGCACAACCACAAAATTGACAAATTATGTCTTTGTTAGATATTATGAAACAACTGATTGTTTATAATAAAAATTGAATTAAAAAACTTATCATTACCTGATGAGAACCAACTTTACATAAAGATTTTCTAAAAATTATTAAAGTATCATTAAAATTTTGATTTAAATGTGTAATACAGACAAATTGAAATCAGTTATCTGATATTAAATTAATAGATTGATTGAAAGATTTTCCTAATTTAGAATTTATTATATCGTTACATTCTCATGATCCATTGATTCATGATTTTTTAAAAAAATCACCAGGGTCATTTGAAAAAACGAAACAATGACTTTTATATTTACATAAAATTTTTTGAAACAAAATTATTATAAAATTAGCTATAGCAATAAATATATATAATATAACTACTATTAAAGAAACCATTACATTTTTTTTAAAAAATTTTGATTTTATTAATTGAATTATTTTAAATAATTTAGATGTATATAATATCCCAAAAATTAATTATAATATAGTGGCTAAATTAAATCAATTTGATGATAATTTTAGAAATGCATTAAAATTAATAATATGAGCATGAAAAAGTCTTAATATAGAAAGAATTCCTCTTTGTTATCTGAAATGATTTGAAGCATATTCAGATTCGTTAGAATATATATTATGAGAAGATATAAAATATGTACATTATTTACAGCATGATAGAAAAAGTGAATTTATTGACAAAAATATCAGAACTCCTAAGACAGCATATTCAGAAAAATGTAGTTTATGTGATTTAAAAAAATATTGTGGATGAATTCCTAAATTAGGTGAAATTTATAACCATAATGATTTATTGCCTCAAAAAATGACACAAAAAGAATTAGAAGAAATTTTATCTATTTATTATTATAACAATGACTGTTAATTTATTTCTGGCACTCACAGAGGATTGTAATTTAGATTGTGAATATTGTAATGTATCTAAATCTAAAAATAATATGAATTTTAAAGATGGTATAAAATCAATTTCTTATTTTTTAAATTTCTTTAAAAATTCCAAAAATTATAATATATTTTTTATATGATGAGAGCCATTAATTGTATTTTCTGTATTAAAAATACTTATAGTATTTATAAAAAAAATAGAAAAAATTATTAAAAAATCTATACAATTACATTTAGTAACGAATGGGTTATTATTAACTGAAGAAAAATTACAATTTTTTCAAAAATTTTGAGTACAAATTTCTTTAAGTTTTGATTCCGTTGATACGAATTATAATTACAGAAATTTTAAAAATTTACCACTATCATCTGTCAAATTTATATTAGCTAATATAAATTTATTTTTAAAATATACAGATATTATAAGAATAAAAATAGTAGTTATGCCAGATGAAGTGAAAAATATGTATACAAATTATAATAAAATACTTATCATGTGATTTAAATATATAAATATACAACCAGCACATTGAGTTTTTTGGAGTGCACAAAATATAGATATGTATTTAAAACAATTTGAAAAAATCAAAAAAAATATATTTTCAAAAAATGATATTAATTCAACAACTTTTAAATATACTTGAACTATAGATAAAAATAAACAAATTGGTTGTGCTAAGGGAAAATATGAAATTTTTATTGATGCATACTGATATGTTTATGTTTGTGATGCGTTCTTAGCTTTTGAACATACTCTTCGTACTCAATATGCACATGACCATATTCATACAAATATATTAAATATTGATAAATTTACTAAATATAGTAATTGGAAATATTGTCATAATGATATAATTAGTGATAAAATTGATTTAGTTCATTGTAATTCTTGTAATGAAACCAAATCTTGTTCAAAACTATGCAATGCTATACCTATAAATTGAAGTGATTTTGATAGTAATATATTAAAATCTAATTTTGATTTATATCGTAAAATAGATTGCTATTCATAATCATAATAAATTATATGCTGAATAAATGAAAATGGGAATTCAATGCAGAAGTAGCTGATAATTTTGATTATATAGCAAAAACTAGTATTCAAGATTATCAAAGAGTAATTCATCTTACTGTAAATATTGCAAAAAAAATATTTAATTTAGATGCGAAAATTATTGATATTTGAAGTGCAACATGACATACACTGAAATGTCTTTATAATGCTGGGTATAAAAATATATTTTGATTAGAATCATCACTTGAAATGATTAAAAAATCTTTTAATAAAGCAACAATAATTCACTCAGATACACTTCCTATTTATGAAATAGATTTTGACTATATTATTATAAATTGGACACTTCATTTTGTAAAAAATAGAGAAAATTATATTAAATTGTTATATACCCATCTTAAAAAAGGTTGATATTGTATTATTACAGATAAGATTAAATCATCAAATCTATCGACAGAATTATATTATGATTTTAAGAAGGGTATGTGATTGTCAGATACAGATATTTTAAATAAATCAATTTTATTAGATGGTGTTCTTATAACCTACCCTATTGAATGGTATTTAGATATTTTTCAAAAAATATGATTTTTAGATATTGAAATTATAAATGTTTCTCCTTGTTTTTGTACATTTTTAATGAAAAAATAATTTGATTTTTTATATTAAAGGGTATACTATGGATAGTTTATATTAGTAAAGAGGAAAAGATTATGGAAAAATTTTTAAAAGAGATAGTAAAATGAGATAAGTTTGAATTATTAATAGATTCAAAAATTTTTAGTAAAGATATAGTATTAAAAGCGAGCTATAATTTTTTAGATAAGTGATATTTTTTCTTTAGACATGATGAGAGAGGGGATATTATTTTACAATTCACAAGAAAAGAATGAATAGACGAAGAATCGAAAGAAATTATTGGAAATTTTTCTGATGAGATGTTAAATGTATATTTGAGAGATAAATTGGAACATGATAATAAAGATATAAGAGAAAAGATAATAGGAGCAGCAATTGCAAATAGTATAGATTCTCAGTGATTTGTTGAAATAGATACAAATAAACAGAATAATCAAATAGATTTTGATAAAGATATAGATGAAATTTTAAAAGAAATTGAAAATGATCCAGAGTTAAAAATAGATGAAGCGGAAATTGAAAGAATTTTAAAAGAGATTGAAGACGAATCAAAAGAAGAAAAAGAAGAACCAACCATAAGCTTAAATCCTAATACTATTAAAGATGTGAAATCAAAGTTTCAAAATAGATAATACTATATATTCGAATGAAATAATATCTAGATGAATGGAAGATTTTAAAAATATAGCAAAAATGAGTTATGATAATTGAGAGATGAATTTAGAATCAGAAGAGGATACAGAAGAAATCTTTAATGAATTTATGAATTATATTTTATGAATATATAATGAATGAGTTTAATTTTAAAAAAAATAAAAAAATAATTATGTTTGATATAAAAAAAATAAAAAAACTGAAGAATGAAAAAGTATGATTTTTTAGATTTAAAAAATTCGGATCTGACTATCTTATTACGAATGATATTGGAAAACACTCTTTTTTAACGACAAAAGAATTTGATAATTTTATATCAGGAAAAATTATTTCTTGAGCTAAATTTGATGAATTATTAGAAAAGAAATTTATAATAGATGAAAAATATGAATCAGATATGGCACAAAAATATGCAAAGAAGAATGATTTTTTAGCATATTGACCTACTTTACATATCATTGTAACTACTTTGAGATGTAATCATAAATGTAAATATTGTCATGCAGCAGTTGCACCTATGTCAGCAAAAAATATGGATATGAAAGAAGAAACAGCAGAAAAAGTAGTGGATACTATATTTTATACCTCAAGCTCAAATATTACAATAGAATTTCAATGATGAGAATCATTAGTAAATTTTGATATAGTAAAATATGTCATTGAATATGCTGAAATCAAATCGATGCATTTTAAAAAGAATGTTACTTTTGCTTTAGTAACAAATTTAACTTTGATGGATGAAGAAAAAATGAATTATTTAATAGATCACAAAGTTCATATATCAACATCTTTAGATGGAAATGAAGATATTCATAACTATAATAGAATCTTTAAAGAATGAAATAGTTTTGAACAAGTTACCTATTGGATTCAGAAAATAAATACGGAATTTAAAACGAGATGAATCGCAAATAAGGTTTGAGCATTATTGACAGTTACAAAAAAAGCATTACCAAAATATAAAGAAATAATAGACACCTATATATCATTATGATTGGATGGAATATTTTTAAGGTCATTAAATCCATATGGATTTGCTGCAGCAGATTTAAAAAATTTAAGCTATACAGATGAAGAATTTATAGATTTTTATAAAAAATCAATGGATTATATATTGGAATTAAATAAATGATGAATAAATATAAGAGAAAATTTATCATCAATATATCTATCTAAAATACTTACGGATAGAGATCCAAATTATCTTGATGAGAGAAGTCCATGTTGAGCATGTATATGACAAGTGGCATATAATTATGATGGGAAGATATATAGTTGTGATGAATGAAGAATGCTTGGTCGTATGTGAGATGATAGTTTCATGATGACACAAGTTCAAGAAACCTGAAAAAAGACATATATGGATATGATACAAAGTGAAACAACCAAGATAATGGTACAAGCAAGTACTCTTGATGGATTGCCTGGTTATAATGAAAGTGTATATAAACCATATATATGAGTATGTCCGATACATTCATATAAGACCACTTGAAATTTGATACCGAATTATTCGAAAGATCATAAGAAGAAGCTTGATTATGCTATTTTAGATTATATTTTTGACAAATTGAGAAATTCAGAGGATAGAGAGGTATTTAATAAATGGATAGTGTGATTTAATAAGGAGTCAGTATTGAGTCAATGTGAAATTATTTAAAAGTAATGAGGAGATAATCTAACAAGGATGTAAAATTTTATTTTTTAAACATATAGAGTATGTGAGAAAAAAAGAAAAATATTTTTCCGAAACTTCAGAAAAAGATAAAATGATTTTTGACTGATGAGAGTGGAAAGATAAGTAAAAAGGATGCGTTATGACTTTGAGTATGAACCATGTTATTAAGTACTATTAATGAAGCTTCTGCTGCGAGTTGTAGTTTTACTGC
>JAVHPF010000106.1:19645-24136 GCA_036170435.1 Patescibacteria group bacterium | reverse complement strand
ATTCTCTGAAGAAGAATTTGAAAAGAAAATAATGGAAGCAGTATATAGCTAAAAAACAGTAAAGTAACCCCTCCCCCTTCGGGGACTTCCCTTAAAAAGGGAAGAAATAGAAAAAACTCCCATTGAAAAATGAGAGTTTTTTGTTCTAATTTCTCCCTTTCCCAAAGGGAGAACCGAGGAACGAGGGGGGGATTATTTAATTTCTTTTTTAGAATAAAGAATTCAGATTAATATGAAGAATAATGCTGAAACATAAGTTGCTTCAAATGTATGAAGAAATAGATTCATCATCATTACAGCAAAGAACATAACCGCAAGTACCGCATCTATTTTAAGTAAAAAGAAAAATAATATTGCCATTATAGACACAAATAATATAAATCCTATAAATCCTCCTTCAACAAGTTGTTGTATAAACCAAGATTCTGGGATATAAAAATCTTCTTGTTTCTTTCATTCTATAGAGTAAACATATCTAGAAGCTGGTCAGCTTGAAGAAAGTCATTCACCAAAAGGATGAGACAAAAATCTATTTACTCAAATAGTCATTCTTTCAGCATGTCCAGTAGTAGAAGATTTCCTAACGATTATATCTGAAATTTTATCCTTTATAAGAAATCAAAATCAAGAAATAAAAACAAGAGCTATTATAAGAAATTTTACAGTTTGTTTTTTATGATACTTTATCAAAGTAGACATATTTATCAAAAATACAAAGACTGCTCAAAGAATTACTCATAAAAGTGCCGATCTAGAGAATGTATAGATAAATAAAGGAAAAAGAAAAACTGATAGAAATCCAAGTAGAAAATAATAATCTTTTTGTCATTTAAAATAATAAAACAAAAACCCGATATAAGTCAGTAAGAAAAAAGCTGCCTGATTTGGTCAATCAAAAATTCATTGAAATCTATAAATTCAAGTTCCTTCAACTCATTGATAAATTGGTATTGTTCCACCAGCTTGCCAATTGTTTACATTCTCTCAAAACCCAAGAAAAGTCAAAATTCCTTCTCAAACAAATTTTGATAAGAATCCAATAGTCAAAGCAAAAGCCCCAGAAACAAGAAATAATCCAGCATAATATTTCAAATCTTTCTTAAGTAAAAAAGCTGAATGCTTGAACATAAGAAAAATAAGTAAAAATTCAAAGTCATACCTAGAGCCATAAAACAAAGATACTAAAACTTTTGGAGCGAATAATGTAACAAAACTTAAATATACAAAATATCCAATAACTAAATAATCTAGTAAATCTAATTTTGGAAATTTCTTTTGTTTATAAAATTCATAAATCATCAAAATAAGCAGAACTATTACAAAAAGCTCCTTAAGCATAGAAAGATAAGGAATTCCTAGTTTAAATTCGAAGAAAACCTTGAATAAAACATAAAATGGTAGAAATATTATAAAAATTCTTGTAAGTTTATCAAACATAGAAAATTGTGTTTAAGTATTAAATTTTTCCAGATTATATAAATAGTTTCTCAAGTTTCAAGAAAAAACTATCTATAAGCTAAGTTTTCTCACATTTCTTTCATCAAATCATTTTTTAGAAGTGTTAAAAGAGTTTTTTTAATAGCGAAAGACTTATCTGCAAGAACATCTATTTTATCAACTACTTTCTGTATAATAGTCTGTTTTTGAGATTTATCTTGAGTTAAAGTATCTATTTTAGACATAAGTTCTCGTTTATAATTTCGAGCTGTAGCTACTATTTTCTTATTTTTTTCATCTCAGGCTCTATCTGTAATTATTAGCGCATCCATTATATCTCTCCCCGGTCAAACATAATATTCTCAATTATTATAAAGTGCTGTACTCCTTCATGCATCCAAATTAAGAGCATTATAACATCAAATATCTGATAAGATTGTAGGTAAATCATCCATTCTTGCCGAGTAAACTATTCACATATATACTTTTTTTGAATCTTTTATAGTACAAACAAAAGTTTTAGCTCAAGTGCTTGGCATTTTTTTGTCTATCAAGCCAACATCATAGTAATGTTCCAAATTATTTTGTCATTCAAGTAATACAAGCGGATGATTTCATATTCACATGTAAATATCTTTCCTCATATCAGTATTATAATTGCTTGTATTAAAGAAAAATGACATATAATCCTTATCTATAGCAAAAACATATCTTTCTCAAGTATCTGTCCATCTAGAGAAATCTTCTCAATAGGAAATTCTATCTGCATTTGAAAAATTTTTACCATGACATTCAGGATAATATTCTGGACAAAAATATGTTCAATTCAGAGCAGCTTTTCAATTATATCTTTTAACCAAAGATTCTAAACTTTCTCATTTATCAGAAACTCAAACTACAAGTCTATCATCTCCGGCCAAATCCAATTTAAAAAGTCTTATTTGATAATCTCAAATACTTGTTGAATAAGTTTTTCTAGAGTACTCATAAGCAGAAGCTTGAGATGTTATCACAAAAAGAATTAGTCAAAGAAAAATCTTCTTCATATAAGTTTTTATTTTAAAAATATTGTTTTGCCCATATTATGAAAAAAGTAAAAAAAGTAAATTTTTTAAATAATTAATTTATAATTCTCTTTACTTTTCAAATAAAATACTTATAAACTTAATTGTTTATTTAGTAATAAAGATAAATTATATGAATGCCTGTGATAATAGAATAAGCTTAAATAAAGAAAATTGAATACCTACATGAAAAATTGTTTGAAAAATAACAGCCGAAATAAGTTGAAAAGATTTTTTTGATGTTATGTGACAAGTTAAATGAATTTTATGATGTGGTGATCATTATGTTTGTAGAAATAAAAATGAATGTTCTATAAGCAGAAAACATCCTGATTGAACAAGATGAACTTTAGCACTAATTTAAAAATTATGAAAAAATTATTACTTCTAATTGCATTTGCAATTTTATGAATATCTAGTGTTTCTGCTGATTATGAAAGTCTAGATAAATTTACTTTTTCAGAAGCTGAATATACTAAAATAGTAAAAGAAAAGATATTAACTGATGTAAAATTAGAAAAAACTTTTCCTCAATATAAAGGAGCATGAAAAAAAATAGATCAACTTGTTTATAATAAATTATGAGTTTTATGAATGCAAGCTAGAAGAGATTATTTGAAAAAATCTTATTCTGATTTTTATATCAAATATCAAGCTATAGATTCTATGGCAAACTATTCTGCTACAAAAAAAAGTTTAGCTAAATTAGTTTTGAAATATGTACTACTTGAAGATTATACTATGTATTATCGGAATAAATAATCAATAGAAAAAGCGAAAGGTCTCCTTATAGGAGACCTTCTTTGTATGCAAGCAATTGTTTCACACTTGCTTCTTCACATTTTAAATCATCAATCTCAACTGATTTATCAGTGAGAAAAAGACTTTTATCTGAAGATAAAATATTAGCTACATCAGCTGCTTCTGGGACTTTTTTAAGATTATATGATCCACGAGGAAAAGATATAATCATTGATTTATCTTTTTTTGTTACCAAAACTGAAAAATCAATTGTTTCTTCTCCAGATACAGCAGCGCACCAAAAGCTTTTTTGAAGAGTTACCTTTTCATTAGTTTTTAATGCTACGGAAGCGGAAGCAGAAAAAGAAAAGAAAAACAAACTCGCAAGAATAACTTTCAACATAGTAATTACCTCTTTATTTTTGTATTTGTCAAATTACTTATACAAAAAATATTGTATTTGTCAAATTATTTTATTCAAAGTTTTGTAAAAAGTGCATCTTTTTCTTTTTTTGAAAGTTCTTGATAATCTCCTGGTTCCAAATCTCCTAATTGAATATTCTCTATTCTAATTCTTTTTAATTTCTTTACAGTTCATCAAACATGCTCTACCATTCTTCTTATTTGTCTATTTTTTCATTCACTTATTGTAATACTAAACTTACCTGAAGATAATCTTTCTACTTTTGCTTCTTTTGTATAAGAACCAAGTATAAAAATACCATCTCTCATGATTTGTATATTTTTGTCTTCGATAGGACCAAAAGTTTCTACAATATATTCTTTTTCATGATTATATCTAGGATGCATAAGATAGTTTGCTAGCCTACCATCATTTGTTAATATTATAAGACCCGTGGTTTCTTTATCTAGTCTTCCAATAGGAAAAACTCTAGTTGGAATGTCTACAATATCTAGAATACCAGTTTCGCCTTTAGAAACACAAGTAGTAACTATCCCTCTTGGTTTATTTAGTTTATAATAGACAAGATTTTTCGCATCTTCGACAACATCGTCTAATAATTCTACTTTATCTTTATCTGGATCTACACTTTGACCAATAGTTGCCGTTTCTCAGTTTACTTTGATAAATCATTTTTCTATATATTCTTCTGCCTTTCTTCTCGAACAAATTCCAGCTCGTGATAAATATTTCTGTAATCTCATTAATTCTGCCATTTTTAAAAGTTTAGTGATTTAAATTCTTCTATATTTCCTCGAACAGTGAATCCTGATGCTTTTTTATGAC
>JAVHPF010000106.1:8325-19545 GCA_036170435.1 Patescibacteria group bacterium | reverse complement strand
GATTTAAATTCTTCTATATTTCCTCGAACAGTGAATCCTGATGCTTTTTTATGACCTCATCAACCATGTTTTTTAGCCAAATCCGTCAAGTCAATATCATCTCTAAGAGTTCTAAGAGAACCTTTAACATATTCTCATTTTTGAGTAAGTATTACTGAGTATTTTATTCAATCTGCCGAATTTAGCAAGTCAGTAATTCAAGAAGCATCTGTAAAATCACAATTAAATGAATCTACATCATTTTTATTTATATAAGTATAAAGTATATTTTCCTTATCTATAAAGGATTTATCAATGATTTTTCCCCAAAGTTTCAATTTATCAAGTGAATTATTTTTGAAAAAATTATCTACAATATAAGAAATATCAGCTCAAAGATTTACAAGTTCAGATGTATATTTATAAGCAAGGGCATCTGTATTACTATGCTTTAATCATCAAGTATCAGTATAAATACCTGTTAATATATTTGTTGCCGCAATACTATCTATATAATTTCCAGTAAATGAAAAAAGCTCGTAAACTATCATAGCCGTTGCTGCATAGCCTGTCAAAATAAGATTTTGTTTAGCATAAATCTCATTTGTTATATGATGGTCAATTCAAATTGTATTATAAGTTTTTCCATCAAAAAGTTCAGGAAATTCTTTATCTAGAGATGTTTGGTCTTTACTTCCTGAATCAAAAAATATTATCAAATCATAGTTTGAAGGATTAAAATCTTGTTTATATAGTTTGCTATTATTAATAAATGAAAGATTTTTAGGAATGGCGTCTTTACAGATAAGGTCTATATTTTTATTTGAGAAATTTGAAGCCACAATTTGATAAAAAGCTGTCGCAGAACCCAAAGTATCACCATCAGGATTTCTATGGCTTATAAGAGCTATTTTTTTAGATTGCTTTATTTTATCAATGATTTTATTATAGACTCTTAGTTTTTTGTCTAGCATTTCCCATTTTTAAATATAAATTTAAGGGGAAATAATACTCAAGAAAATCCATCTTTCAAATACTTAGCTCTTGAAAAAGCTTAATTTTAAGCTAAAAATATAAATTTAATATAATTTTAAGTTGGGAAAAAATAAAATAGCCATAAATCAAGACTTGATTTATGGCTATGTAAAAAGGAAATATATGATATATGTGTAAATTTGACTTTTTTATACTATTTTATTATTTTCACTTCCTCTTCTAATTCTATCCCAAATTCTGATTTTACTTTTTCTTTAGCTAAATCTCTTAGCTCTAGAATATCCTTGTAACTTGCATTATCAAAATTTATAAAGAAATTTGCATGTTTTTCTGAAATTTTTGCTCAATTAATAATTTTTCATTTTAATCATACAGCTTCAATAAGTCTACCTGCAGAATCTCAAACTGGATTCTTGAAAAAACTTCCGCAAGTTGCCACCCCCCATGGTTGAGTTTCTTTTCTTTTTTTGATAGCTTCTTCGATATCATATAAATTATTTTGTCCACTTATGTCTAGTTTCATAGAAATTACAAAATATCTAGAATTATTCTTTAAAACAGAATTTCTATATTCAAAATTCATAAAGTCTTTATTTATTTCTATAATTTCTAAAGTCTCTAAATCAAGTACAGAAGCTGAAATAAAAACATCTTTTATCTCCAAACCAAAACATCAAGCATTTCCAACTAGAGCTCCTCAAAATGTTCCTGGAAGTCATAAAAATGGTGAAAATCTTGTAATTTCTTTGTCTAGTAATTGTCTAGTTTTAAGGATAACTATATCACCTGAAAATACTTCACGCTCTTTGAGTCCGGACACTATGGAGTCCGGACTCTTTAGTGAATTTTTTATTATTATTCAATCAAACTCTTCAAAAGCAAAAAGCAAATTAGTACCAGCTCAAATAAATTCATATCTAATATTATTTTCTCTAGCAAAGTTTATGATTTCTTTTAACTTATCTATATCCTCTAAATTTTTAAGCTCAAAAAAATACTTAGAACGAGCATCAGTTCTAAACGAAGATAGGTTTTTCAAATCTTTATTTTGTTCTAAGTATTGCATATTAATTAAGTTTAAATTTTATTTTATATAAGGATTGTATAATTATTTATTACTTTCTATATTATGTTTTTTTAGAAGGAAATCAAAAGAAAAGTTCTGATATAGTAGACTTGTATATTTACAAGAAAAGTATTATAAGAAATAAAATTAACTTGCTTTATTCTTAAATATCAATATATATAGATATACTGATTTATTTAATAAATTTTACTTTATGGCTAACTTTTGTTTAAGTGATGAGAAAAATATAGATTTTTTAAAAGAATCTTTTAATTTACTTTCAGAACCTAATAGAATAAAAATACTTTGTTTGCTTTGAAAAAATGAAAGTCTTTGTGTTTGTGAGATAATTGCATCTCTTTGAATTAAACAAAACCTTGTATCTCATCATCTTTCTATGTTTAAAAGAATTTGATTATTTGAACAAAAAAAAGTTGGAACAAATGTTTATTATTCTATAAATAAAGAAGTTTACGAAAAACTAAAAACTTTGGTTTGAAATATTTTTAATTTTTAATTTTTTAAAATATGTTGATAAAAATTCTTGGAACTGGTTGTCCAAATTGCGTTAGATTAGAAGCAAATGTAAAACTTGCTTTAGAAAAAGCTTGAATTGAGGCTAAAGTTGAAAAAATAACTGATATTGCCGATATTATGGCTTACCCCATTATGTGAACACCTTGACTTGTAATTGATGAAAAAGTTATAAGCTCTGGGAAAGTAAATGAAATAGATGAAATTATTTCTATTTTAAATTGAAATAATGAAATAAAACAAGAAAAAAAATCTTGTGGATGTTCTTGTAATTGAAAATGTTAATTTTTAAAAAGAAATAATATGTCTGAACATAATCATTCTCATACTCCAAGTAGTAAAAATGGGCTTTTAATTTCAATAATACTCAATTCTTGAATTGTAATCGCTGAATTTATAGGTTGAATTTTATCTTGAAGTTTAGCTTTAATTTCTGATGCAATACATAATTTATCTGATGTAATTTCTCTTATTTTTTCTTATTTTTGAGAAAAAATTTCTAAGAAACAGAGTGATAAAAAGCATAGTTTTGCTTTCAAAAGAGCCGAAGTAATTATAGCTTTTGTAAATTCTATTGCTCTTATTTTGGTATGATTTTACATAATTTATGAAGCAATAGGGAGATTTCATTTACAAGATATAGAAATAAATTCATCTTTAATGCTTATTGTTTGAATGATAGGTTTATTATGAAATGCTATTTCTATATTATTTTTATTCAAGGAAAAAGAAGATAATTTGAACAAAAAATCTGCTTATTTACACTTACTTTATGATACTATTTCTTCTGTAATAGTAGTTATTTGATGAATAATTATCTATTATACTTGATATTTTATTATTGACTTAATAGCAAGTATTATTATTTCGATTTTTGTTATAAAATCAGGATTTTGAATATTTAAAAGCTCTCTTCATATTCTTATGCAATGAGTTCCTGAAAATATGGATTTAGAAAAAATCACAAATGATTTAAAAAATATCGCTTGAATAAAAGATATTCACGAAATACATATTTGGAATATTGATTCAAATGATATATTTTTTAGTTCTCATATTTTAGCTTTAGAAAATACTGATAAAGATATTTTAATAAAAACTATAAATAAATATTTGCATGATAACTATGAAATTCATAATACTTCTTTGCAAATTGAAACTTTAAACTGTAAATAATAAAATAATATGGATATATTCTACCCTATTCAAGCTTTTTCTGACTTAGTAACTTATGATTTATTCTGACTTATAAAAGCAACTCATTTAGCAGATTCTACCAATTTCTTTATTTATGATACTATAAAAATAATAATTTTACTTTTGCTTATTACCCAGGTAATGAGTTTTATAAATGTTATTTTTCCAGTTGAAAAAATAAGAGATTTTTTAGCTAAGAAAAAACTTTATTGACTTGAATATTTTTTAGCTTCATTTTTTGGAGCAATAACTCCTTTTTGTAGTTGTTCAAGTATTCCACTTTTTATAGGATTTTTAAAATGAT
Organism: Patescibacteria group bacterium; assembly: GCA_036170435.1. Taxonomy (GTDB): domain Bacteria; phylum Patescibacteriota; class Gracilibacteria; order BD1-5; family UBA6164; genus JAQVPN01. The sequence goes on along the minus strand of JAVHPF010000106.1, from coordinate 15,469 downwards.
GAATTCCACTTTGAATTACATTTTCTTTTCTTATAACTTCACCTCTTGTAAATGAAGTTGCAATTGCTATGTTTATAGGAATTTTTTGACTAAAAATCACTCTTATTTACATGATTTCTTGAATAGTTTTATGAATGCTTGGTTGATTTATTTTATGAAAAATGAAACTTGAAAAATATGTAGCAGATTTTGTTTGGAATATAAATGCCAAAAATATAGAAATTCCTGAAAACAAAAAAAATTGGAAAACTGTTTGGAAAGAATCATCAAAAGAGTGAATTTCTATTACAAAAAAGGTATTGCCTTATGTAATACTTTGAGTTTGAGTTTGAGCCATAATTCACTGATTTGTTCCATCTTGATTTTTTGAACATTATATTTCAAAAGATAATCCTTTTGCCGTTCCAATTGCTGTAATTTTATGAATCCCAATGTATGCAAATGCTACAAGTGTAATTCCTATTATTCAAGCATTAATTGTAAAATGAGTTCCGCTTGGAACTTGACTTGCTTTTATGATGGCTATTGTAGGATTATCATTACCAGAATTTTTAATATTAAAAAAAGTAATGAAAATTCAACTACTTTTAATATTTTTTGGACTTATATGATTTTTTATAATACTGCTTTGATATTTTTTTAATGCTGTTTTATAGTAAAAAATTTACAAAAAAAGATTTATTTATCTTCCATTTTTATAAAGAAAAAAAGCAATAATTTAAATTATTGCTTTTTTTCTTTATTTTATATTAAATCTAGAATTTATAGTCTTTAATTTATGTTCCAGTACCTCTTCCATATCTACTCAAAGTTCTTCCGCCATAATAAAAACAGTTATAACAACATCTGCTAATTCGTCTTTTAGATTATCAAAACTAGTATGTTTTTCTTTTCTGATATAACCAATATGACCTAGAATTTCATTATAAAGCTCTCAAACTTCTTCTGAAAGTTTCATACTTTTTAAAAGTAATAAATTTTCTTTCATATCAGTATTTCTTTCATTAATTCTCTCATTTATTATTTTCATTGTAGCAATAAGCTCTTTCATTTCCATATCTTCAAAAAATTAAGATTCTAAATATTTTCTTACACTCTCTCGCGTAAAACTTTTTTTATCTTTTATAAGTTCTTCTATTTTCCCTGAAAATACTAAATTTCCTCATTTATCTCATCATTCTAGTCAAATGTCTACAATGTAATCTGCATTTAAAATAACATCCATATTGTGTTCAATAACCAAAACTGAGTTTCATTTATCAACTAAACTATGAAGTATTTTTATAAGTTTTTCTGTATCTGCAAAGTGTAAACCTGTTGTTGGTTCATCAAGAATATAAAAAGTTTTACTTGTTGATCTTTTTGATAATTCTGTTGCAAGTTTGATTCTTTGAGATTCTCAACCTGACAAAGTAGTAGACGATTGTCCAAGTTTGATATAAGATAATCAAACATCATTTAATGTTTGAAGTATTCTTACTATTGGGGCATGAGCTGAAAAATAATCTAGTGCTTCTTCAACTGTCATGTTTAGTACATCTGAAATTGTTTTTCATTTATAAGCAACCTGAAGAGTTTCTGAATTAAATCTTTTTCCCTCACAAACCTCACAAGTAACATAAACCGCTGGCAAGAAATGCATTTCAATTTTCTTAACTCAATCTCATTCACAGGCTTCACATCTACCTTTTTTTGTATTGAAACTAAATCTACCTGCATCATATCATCTTACTTTTGACTCCTCAGTCATAGCAAAAACATCTCTAATATGAGTAAAAACTGAAGTATAAGTTGCAGGATTAGATCTAGGAGTTCTTCCTATTGGTGATTGATCTATGATAACAACTTTATCAAGATTTTCCATTCATTCTATTGATTTGAATTTACCATATTGTCTAGTATAAGCATTATTTAATTTATTAGCTAAATAATCAGCTAAAATATCATTTACCAAACTAGATTTACCAGAACCTGAAACTCAAGTAACAACTACTAAATTCTGAAGAGGAATAGACACATCTATATTTTTCAAATTATTTTCTTTGGCTCCATTTATTTTCAAAAATTTATCTATTTTTCTATTTTTATTATTTACTAGAGAATGTTTATGTCTAGCTAAAAATGGTCCAGTAACCGAAGTTTCTGAAGCAATAATATCTTCTATAGTTCATTCTGCCACTATATTTCAACCATGTACTCAAGCACCTGGTCAAATGTCTATAATGTAGTCAGCATTTCTCATAATATCTTCATCATGCTCTACAATAATTAGAGTATTTCATAAATCTCTTAATTTTTTCAAATTCTCTATAAGCATATCATTATCTCTTGGATGTAGACCAATTGATGGTTCATCAAGTACATAAATAATTCCTTCTAATTTAGTTCCTATTTGTGTTGCTAATCTAATTCTTTGTAATTCTCAACCTGACAAAGTCGCTACCTTTCTAGACACATTTATGTAAGATAATCCAACTCCAGATAAAAATTCCAATCTTTCAACTGCATTTTTCAAAACCTTTGAAGCAATCTTTTTATCTCATTCATTTAAAGTTAAATCTTTCAAAAAAACTAATGATTTTTCTACATTCATAGATGATAACTCACCTATATTAATATCTCAAATATAAACTGATAAACTTTCTTGTTTTAATCTATATCAATTACAAACTGGACAATCCATATAAGTAATATATTCAGCTAATTTATTTGTAGTTTCACCTTCTCAATCAAAAAACTTACGAGTTAGATTAGGGATAACTCATTCATATTTCGCATTGTAAACCTTTGGTGTACCATCGTAATTATGAGTTACTTTATAGACATCTTCACCAGTTCCATACATTATTAAATCTCTTTCTTTTTTAGAATATTCTCTATAAGGAATATCTAAAGAAAGTTTATGTTTTTTGGCTACTTCTTTAAGTACTTCTATGTAATAAGCTGAAGAAAACCAAGGTTTTATAGCTCATTCTAAAATAGTCAAATTAGGAGAAACAATATTTTCTTCTAAAAATACAACTTTCTCACCAAGCCCATGACAATCAGGACAAGCTCAATTATGAGAATTGAAAGAAAAACTTGATATATCTAATTTTTCTGGAACATGTCCACAATGAGAACATACAAAAGTATTAGAATAAGACCTGCTTTCAGTTTTTGATTCTTCAATAAAATCTATTTCTATAAATGCATTTCATGTTTTAAAAGCCAAATCTAAAGAATCTTTTACCCTTTTTGTATCAGATGATTCTGAAGATGAAAAATCTTTTACTACAAGTCTATCTATAACAATAAATAAATCTTTATTTTCCAAAGTTTTAGCATCAAGTTCATCATTTACAGTAAAAATATCTGATCAAACGGCAAATCTAATAAATCCCATATCAAGAACTTTTTTCTTTATTTCAGCAAAAGATGAAGCTTTTTTATCTTTGAAAATTGAAGCTTTCATAACAAATTTTGTATTAAGTGGAAACTGCGAAATTTCATTAATAATAGAAGACATTGAATCTTTTTTTACTCAGTTTCAGCATTTAACACATTTTCTTTTACCAACATGGAGAAAAAGAAGTTTATAATAATCATAAATTTCCGTTATTGTACCAACTGTAGATCTAGGGTTATTATTTGTAGTTTTTTGATCAATAGAAATAGTAGGAGAAAGTCAATTAATCTCATCAACTTGGGCTTCATCCATCATTCAACCTATAAACATCCTAGCATAAGTAGACAAACTTTCTAAGTATTTTTTTTGTCATTCAGAATAAATAGTATTAAAAGCCAAACTTGATTTTCCAGAACCTGAAAGTCCTGTTATAACAGTTATCTTATTTTTTGGTATTTTTAAGCTAATATTTTTCAAATTATGAGTCTTAGCTCACACAACTTCAAGGAATTTTGACATCTATTTTTCTAAGGTTATTTTGTAAATTAGACTAAACGTATATTGTATTGAAAAATGAAAAAAGTAAAGGGGAAAATAAAAAAGCACCAACGAATGTTGATGCAAAGTTTAAGGCTTACTTTTACTAGATTCTTTTGATTCAAATAATATGAATGCAATTATAAAGTATAAAGCAAGAACAACTAATGAAAAGACCGTAATCTCAGGTTCTTTTCCATGAACAATGTAATGTACAAGTACGCTAAAATCTAATACAAACATTCCACCTAAAACCCAAATTACAAATGAGAGATTTCTCATTATATCTCCTTTTTAAGTTTCAACTATTAAAGCTAAAACATACTTATATATAAGTATAATATTATTTTTGTCAAATTTATACCTCTTCCATTTCTATCTTAGAAAGTACTTTTTGTACTTCTTGCAGTATAAAATCAGCATAAGAATTAGATTTTGAAGGACTTATATTCATATTAATTTCTTTGAAAAAGAAAGAAAATACTTTACTAGTAAATTTCAAAACATCAGTATTTTTTATAAGTTCAAGAGTCCTTTTATCCACTATTCCTGATGGATCAAAACTCATTATTGAAACAATATCTTCTATCCAATGATTTATTCTATCTCTCAAAATTGGATCTATATCAGAGTCATCAAAATCTTTGTTTTCATTAGAATGATAGAAAAATTTCAAATTTTCTTTTCCTGTTATTTCTCTTATTTTATCAGATATTGGAAGGTAAACAAGAGATAATATTGCAACTATAAATCTAGAAGAAATTCCTGAATCAAGAACTTTGAAAAGACTTTCCAGGATTTCATCATATTTTTTATCCCTTATGAAAATTACCAAAAAATCAACCAAAATTAAATCAAACTTTTTGGCTTTTTGTTCATCTTTTTGTACTCTTTTTATCCCAGCAGCTGCTTTTTTGGCTGATTCCTTAAATTTTTCAGAGACTTCAGCTGATTTTGGTCAAGAGGCATCCTCGGCAGGGCTATAATCTTCTAATCACATAGTTTTTGATATTAATTAGTATTATTTTTATTTTAACATATTTTGAATTTAAAAACAAATTTTCACTATTCTATCAATTCATCACAAATCTTTAAAATATTCAAAACTTAAATTCAGATTTTTTAAATATTTTTCGCTGTATTTTCTTTGGTCAAAACCTATTTCTATAAACAAAACTATTTGTTCTAAATTATATATTTTTTTAAATTCAAAAATTTGATTTATTAATTTTTCATATAGTTCAAATCCAGTCTCAATTCATCAGAAAAGTGCAATATGAGGTTCATTAGCCAAAACCTCTTTATCCATATTTTCAAAATCTCAGTTTTTTATATATGGAAGATTTGCTGTAATTATAAGTTTTTTTGTAGATATTTTTTGAGAATTATTCAAGAAAACTTCAAGCAAATCTGAATTTATAAGTTTTAATTTATCTTGCAAATCATGCTTTTCTATGTTTATTTTAGCTACTTCTAAAGCATCAAGTGAAATATCCAGTGCGAAAGCAATTTGAGGCTGATATTTAGCATTTTTTAATATTGCAACTGGGATACAAGAACTTCACGTTCAAATGTCAATAAGAGTAAATTCATTTGATTTTATCTCTTTTAGAACTTGATAAATCATAGTTTCTGTATCATTTCTAGGAACAAGGACTCTAGAATCTACATAAAAAGGAAGAGCAAAAAACTCTTCATTATCGGGATAATTAATTTTCAAAGTTTTTTCTATTAAAAATTAATACTGTAAAAAACAAAATCAAAACTAAGTAAAATAGTGAATAAAATGTATTTCAGACTAAATATAAAAGTGAAAAATTAGAGAAACTTCAAATAGAATCTTTTAAATTTATAGCTTCAAAAGGGGGAAATAGAACTTGTAAAAATTTAACAAAATATAGTAAAACTTCATTTTGAGCTCTTACAACTAAATCAATAATTACAGAAAAACTATGAGCTATAAAATAGAAAATTACTGATACCAAAATAGTAAGTATATTAGACATGAAAGTAGACAAAAACATAAGTACTGAAAGTAGTATTTCTAGCTTCAAATAAGTAAAAAATAAAGCCCATATAATTAAATTATCTAGTGTGATTCCCTTAAAAAACAAAACTCAAATATATAAAATTGATTGAAATAAGACAACCAAAAATATAACAAATGAAAAACCTAAGAATTTACCTAAAATAAATTCATATCTATTTATTGGTTTAGACAAAATCAAAAATATAGTTTTCCCCTCAACTTCTTTGAAAAGTAATTGGCTTCATACAAATAAAACAGAAATAAATGAAAATATTTCTATCATAGCTAGACCAAAATCAACTATTACTTTATTATCATCTCAAATAGTAAGTTTCCCTAAGGCAAGAGAAAAAATAATAAAAACAAGCGCAAAAAAGATTATCAAATATAAAAATTTATTTCTGATAATTTCCTTAAAAGTGTTTAATGCTATATTAATCATAATGCTTACATAAAATTATAATCTAAAAAGTCTTTGTATCAATTTACAAAACTAAATATATCCATTTCTTTTTTTCATTCAAGTTTTACTTTATTAATTAGTAAAATTCCTGAAATACATACAACTCAAATTGATTTTTCTCCATGATCTTCTAGTTCTATCACATCTCAACGTGCAAAATCTTCATCTAAAAACACTTCATGTTCATCAAAGAAGCAATCTGTTATATCTAGTTTTTTTCACTTGAAATATGTATAAATACCAGGCCAAGTACTATAAGCTCTCCACATATCATAAATTTCTTTAGCTCTTGATTCAGAAAAATCTATTTTTCCATCTTCTTTTAATATTTTAGAACAATAAGTAGCTTTTGAATCTTCTTGTTTAATTGCTTTAATAAATCATTCTAAATATTTTTGTAATGTTGTAGATAATAAACTTTCTCCGATGTCTCCAAATTTATTAAAAATATCTTCGCTTTTATCTGTTAAGTCTATATCTATTTCTTTTATACTCAAAATATCTCATTCATCCATACCTTCAGACATTTTCATAATAGTCAATCAGGTTTTTGTATCACCATTTTTAATTGATTCTTGAATAGGAGAAGCTCCTCTATAAAGTGGCAAAATAGAACCATGTATATTTACTACAAAATTTTTAGGGATTTCTAAAATTTCATTTGGAATAATTTTACCATAAGCTACTACTATTATGAAATCTAAATCTAGTGATTTTAATTTATCAA
>JAVHPF010000106.1:0-8225 GCA_036170435.1 Patescibacteria group bacterium | reverse complement strand
TTAATTTTTCTGGCTGTAATATTTCTACTTCTTTTTCTAAGGCTAGTTTATGAACTGGTGTTGCTGTCAAAATTTGCTCTCTTCATACTCTTTTATTAGGCTGAGAAACAACAAGTTTCACATCAAAAAAATCATCTTTCAAAATATCCTCTAATATTTTAGCTGAAAATTCTCCAGTTCCAAAATATGCTATTTTAATTTTATTCATCTTGTATATTATTTATTTAATTTCTAAACTAATTTCATTTCCTGCTCTTTCGAAAAACAAAAAAGCTTTGTCTATAATCTGTCCACTTTGGTTTTTTATAAATTTTTTATTATTTATATTTTCTATTGTGATAAAAGATAAAGGAATTCCTGTTTTATCATCTTTTGTATTTATTTGAGTTAATAGCAACTTAGTAGAAGTATTTGTTCAAGTAAAAGCATTTGCTTGGCTATAATAATCTAAAAATATATCATTTACAGTAGATCCAGAAATACTAGAATTGATTTCTATTTTTTTGAAATTTGCTAAATTTAAATAAGATTTGTCATTAATATCCATAGTATTATCAAAATATTTTTTATCATCTCAATATCAAATATAAGAGAACTCCGTTCAGGTAATCATTGATGTTCAAGTAGCTGCTAAAATTCAAGTTAAACTGCTATTATTAAAGTCTAAAATTCATTTATAATCTAGATTAATATAATTTGTATAAGTTATATAAGCCAAACTTCAAGTAGACAAAATTATTTTATAATCATATATTTCCATATTTCTAACTTTTGAATCTAGACTTCTTATATTTGTATTCAAATTAGATAAATCTTCATTTATAGCTTGTTTTGAAGAAAAATCATTAAAATATCAAAATGAAAATACTGAAACTATAGAGATTATAGCCATAACCATTATAAGTTCGACAAGGGTGAAGGCAGTTTTATTATTTTCACAGGAACGAAAATATTCGTTCACTACATTATTAAATATTATTTTCATAATTTAGGTTTTTTAATTCTCTTAACTTTTTCTTTTACAGTAAGTATATCGTTCATAAAAATAACAATAACAACAAGTATAAAAAATATTATTATTTTCCCTATTTTATCCATAAACAAAGCTCAAATACCAAAAAGGAAAGAAAGAGAATAGATTATAAAAAGTATATGTTTTTTAGGGAGTCCTGCATCAAGAAGTCTATGATGAAAATGAGTAAAATCTTTATTTAATGGGCTTTTACCAGCTAAAACTCTTTTTATAATTACATAAAATGCATCTATAAAATATATTCCGAAAACCACCAGAACAGTTGCCACTTTTCCTCAAGAGATTATAGACAAAGTCGCCAACATAAATGCCAAAAACATAGTTCAAGAATCTCACATTAATATCTTCTCTCTAAAGTCAAATAGCCAAAAAACAAAGGTTGAAGTAAAAAGTATTATAGACATTTCAGCTACAAACATAGCATTTTTTACTCCTTTAGCATAATCATCTCAAAAAAACAAAGTCATAGCTAAAACAAAAAGTATAAAAAATGATATTGATGAGAGTCCTGATGTTATACCTGGAATCCCATCACTCCAATTTAATGAATTAAATATTAAAACATACCAAAAAATAGTAAAAATAAGAGGTATCGTATAAATCATTTGTCAAAATAATTGAAAATGGTGTGTTTCTAAGTTTATAACTCAACCAAAAATATTACTTATATAACCAATTTTAATAGAAGTTATTCATATTAATGCTCAAATCATTATTTGAATAAAAAGTCTTAGTTTGGCACTAATATCAAATAAATCATCAAAAAAACTTATAAGAGTTATTACAAATCACAAAGCTAGTATTACATAATATTTCATACTATGTTCTACAAAAAACAAACTTAAAATTAAAAAATTCAAGAAGAAAATAACCCCCATACTATAAGGAACTGGAGCTCTTTTATATCAATATTTATGTGGTTTATCTAAAATTCAATATTTTTTAAAAACAAAAGAAAATACTTTTATCAAAGTATAAGAAAGCACTATTGAAGTCAGAAATAATACTAACAATTCTGGTATATTTGTCATATCAATTTTTTATTAAATTATTTTGGCTAAATATACAAAAAAAAGCTTTTTTTACAAGTGATTTTTAGAGTTTATTTTTCTTTAATTAAAACGGTTGAGTTAATATAATTAGAATGTTTTTCTCATTTATATTCAGGATTTAGAATAGAAAAATTTTTTAAAATCAATTTTACATCTAATTTTTCTCAAGTTTTTTCTAATTCAATTGCTTTATCTAATTCAATAATATTAGAATTTGTTACTTTATCTTTATAAGAGTTGTATATTTTAGCAAAATCTTTTGATAAGTCATATTCTTGAAATAATTTTGAATCTTTATAAATAGATAATTTAACTAAATTAGTATCTAATTTTGCTGTATAATAAGTATTATTATTTATACTAACATTGTAATCATTTAAGTCTAAAAGATAATTATATCATGAAATATTTACTAAATTATTAGTATTTGAATTGTATTTAATATTGAAACTTAAATAATCATCTTGATAAGGTGATGTATAAGGATTTATTTTCAGTTTTTCTAGTAATTTAGACTGTAGTTCCCAAGAACTAATTCATCTATAATATTCATTCTCATAATAAAACATTTCACTAGTTTCTCGTGCTTTATTTTTCTCCCATAAAGCTTTATGTTCTAATTCAATTTCCTTTATTAATTTTCAGAAAAAAGAATTCATAGAATAACAAGAATGATATGAACATAAATAATTAATTTTTGTATTTATATCGTTTGCTATGTCTTTATCTATATTATTTGCAGTTTTTGGTAAAACTAAATATCAATTAACTAATATATGCGCCTTTCTCAAAGAATTTTCCAATAGAGAAATTTGTCTATGTTCTGGAAACTTATAAACTCCCCATGGTCAGACAGAAATAAATATTATAAATACAGTTAATATTAATGGAACTACTATTAAATATTTCTTTTTAGAAAAAACAAAATATAAACTAATAAATAATAGATACATTCAAAATACTAAAACTAAATACCTATTTATAGTAAAATCATATTGATTTATTCTAAGATATATCGCGTAAAAAAGCATTGGTGTTTGCAATAAAACAGCAACAGGAAAATATTTTCTAAATATTCTAACAAATGATTTTTTTTCAAAAATATATGAAAAAATATAAATTAAATATCAAAATAGTGAGAAGAATATTATCATCCGCGAAACAATTCCTTCTGGCCATGATCTAAAATTGATTAAAACCTTAATCGTATAAGAATACAAAATAACAAAATATACTACTATGAAAGGAATACTTAAATAATTATTTACAAAATTATAAAATTTATTTTCTTTTATTTTATCTCAAAAATTAGTTAAATCTTGTTTAATTTGATTTAGGAAATAATAAGGAACAAAAAATGATAATGAAATAACAGCCCAAGTTCAAAATGTTTTTCATTCACTAAATATTTGTCTTAAATCAAAAAGAGAAAAAATTGCCCAAAGTGCCACAAATCACATTAACATCATTGCAAATCAAACAAAAATTGAAGAAAAAATTTTTGAGAAAATTCAATTAAAAAATGAATAATATCCGTCATTAAAATCATTTTCCTTATATTTGGTAATATAAGAAGAAATAAATATCAAACTTATTGCTCAAATAAAAGAAATAACTATATAAATTAGATTTTCAAAATAGAAATTATAAAACAAAGATTCAGATAAACTAAAGTAAAAAAATACAGAAAACAATATAGCAATAGCTTGCAAAATACAAGTTTTTAATTCAAAAAATTTTTGTCTATTTGTATATAGATAAATTCAAATAGATAAAAAATAAAACATAGCGACTGATAAAGCTAATTTTAATAAAATGTCTTCATAAGAATCCTGAATATATCTGTTTTTCAAAACCAAATATTCTATAATTCCTGAAAATATAAAAATTGCAATAACAGAGAAAGGAAATTTTTTAAATGACTCTTTTAAAGTCACTATAAGATTCTCGAAAGTAAACTTAGAAAATATAATTGTCATAAAATAAGAAATTAATAAATATTTATATTTTATTATATTATCAATTTATAAATTTCCTAAAATTTTTGATATAAAAAACAAAAACTGTAAGTGGGAGTAAAAAGTATGATATATCTATTCATTTAATGTTTGAAACCAAAAATGACTCATAAACTGATAAAAATGACCCAAAAGTTATAAGAAATATTCAGATTAGACTGAAAATATATTTTTGTTTTTCACTAAGTAATATAAGTCAAATAGAGAAAAAGAAAAATCAAAAAATCTGTATTATGTTATAAATTGAATCAAATAATCACAAATGATAATTTACTGCTATGATAAATAAATTTAAAAAAAATGATAATTTCCAATTTATAAAACTAATATTTTTTGATTTAAATTCCTTAAAATAACCTTTTAAAGAAGGTAATATGAAAACTAATTGCGGAAGTAAATAATGCCATTTTCATCAGGTCAATCAAGCATATATTCAAAGAGTTGTAAAAATAAAAAACTGATAAATTTGAAATCAAACTCAGTATTTATTATTCTTCATAGAAAAATAATATAACATCATCATAACAGCTAAATCTCCAGAAAAATGAAGTATAAAAACACTAGATATTTCAAAAATATTTCCTGAATTTGTCTTGTAAATAAGAAGTATACACAAAGTAAAAATCAAAAAAATCCACCAATTAGATTTGACAAATATTTTTATTTCTTTTCATATAATTTTTAATATTTCTGGCATTTTTTATAATATTTTTCAAATAAATTCTCAATCATTATCTCAAGTTAGAATTACATCATACGCTTTTTTATATTCAGCTAAATGTTCTTCTTCTTTTTCATTTAAAAATCATATTTTAAGCAAATTTTCATACTCAAATCATTCTATCATTCCTGGATCTCAAAGAGAATCTCAAAGTAAAATCACATTTTTTCTTTCTTTTATTAAATCATGAATTTCTGGAAATTCTTGCAAAACTGTTTCATCTTTATTAAAAACATGAATTACTCTTTTATCGTATCAAATAGCATTTCAAGCTTCATCCCAATAAAACTCATTTGAAATTATTTTTATATTATCACTCATAACTCACTCTTTTTCAAAATACATTTTTATTGAATCAGCTCAAAGTCAATTTGCAGAAATAATAATAATTGGAGTATTATTTTCTTTTAAAAATCACAAAAAATCCTTTATTCAAGGCCTTAAATCTATAAGTCAACTACTTATAACATTTTCTATATCTCTTTTATGAATTCCTGATTCTACAAGCAAGCTTAGATGTTTATTCCACCAAATTGTCATTTGCTCTTTTTTTTCTTCCATAGGAATAGATGGATTTATTTCTATAGGGTTATAATAATCAAAAAGTTCATAAGCCCTGCGAGAATATTCTTCTGATAAATATCATTCACTTCTAAGTACAGAAATCAAACTAGGTCTAAGTTTTCCTGAGGAAAAAGCCTTAGTCAAAGTCCTATCAAAATCAGCTAATATATGAAGTTTATCTAATCAATCAGCTTTAATTTTTTCTATAGTATTTTCTGCATAATTTTCATCTGAAAATATAGTTTTTTGCATAATTGTTTTTATTAAAAATTATTCTTTTTCATTATAAAACATATTTTCTTTTTCCGCTTTTTCAAAATATCTATCAAGTATTTTTATAAGTCAAAATTTGTCATCAATTTGTTTATATTTTTTTCTATCAATTTATTTTTATCTATTTTATACTGATGCCACGAATCTCATCATTGCATAACTATTTGCATGATTGGTTGAAATTTATCTATTTGATGTACAAATTCAGCTTCAATAGAACTATGATTTGCATATTCTTCTATTAAATTTCTAAATTTAGAAAAATCATCTTTTCATAAAACTTCTTCTAATTGCCCTATAGCATTTCTTTCTCTTTCTTCTTTTGTTGCTTCCATTTTAGCATCAAAAATCACAGTATCCCCTGCAAATACCTCAACTATATCATGAAGTAAAGCTATTTTTATACATTTAAGAGAATCTAGATTTGGAAAATCTTCAAGTAAAATCAAAACCATCATAGCCAAATGAAAACTATGTTCTGCATTTGTTTCTTCTCTTCAATTTCTAAGTCTTATAGCTCTATTTATATTTTTCATTTCATCCATAAGTTCGATGAATTTCAGCTTATTTTCTAGATTTGTTATCATTTTCTAATATCATTCAGGAGGTAAACTTTTTTCTCAAAGTATAGATAAATCTAAATTCTTTATATGTTTTTCTAATGAAAAAATATATTTATTTAGTTCTTCTATATCTAATCACAATCAAGACAAATAATTATTTATTTCTAAAACAGTTTTATCAAAATCATTATTATTTGCAACATTTATATCCTTCCACTTTATATTATAGAATTTTTCTATAATATCATCTTTTTTTTCTAAAATATTTAAATATAAAAGCAAAGCAATTGATGGGTATCCTAAATGTCCTTTATAATAAGAAGCATTGTCATTTGACATTATAGACATATTATTATTATCAAAAATAACTGAATAGTATTTTTGTCCACTTGATGAATAAACTTTAGCTTTAAATATATTAAAATCACTATCTAATAATTCTATTCTTTTGTCTATTATAGTTCAAAGTGCTTCATAAATCTTTATAATATGTGGAAAATCCCATTTATTTTTATACATAGATTTTTAATCAAAAAAATATTTTCAGTTTGAATAAATAAGTTCATTATCAAATTTTATATTATCAAGTTCCACCATTATATCTACATGTAATTCCTGATTTTTTACTTTATTTAAAGCATTATATACTCAATATCTTCATCAAAGAGAAATATGATACCCATAAGTTTTTTCAGCTCGAGAAATCTCTAGAAATAAAAATTCTCTTTTAATATTTTTATTTATAGAAAATCCCATTTCTCTAACTATTATTCAATCATTATCAGGTTCTAAAAAACGAATTTTATCTAAAACTTTATCAAATTCTTCTCAAAGTTCATGATTTACTAAATATCAATTTTCTATATAAACATAAGATTTTTCTTCTAAATATATCATTTTATTTTCTATATCTGGAAAAGCATATATTTGAATTTTTCAATTTGCTTTTGATAAATCTTTTGGTTCAAGTAATACTTCTCAAACTGGATACAAACTTCATTTCAAACTATTTTTTTCTCACATGTAGAGTCAAAAATTATATTTTATATCTTCAAAATCTCAAGTGTAAAATAACGAATCATTTATAGAAATATTTTTCACTGAAATAATCTTTTCTTCGAATAATAAACCTCTCTTTTCCATATCTTCTGAAACTGATTCACTTAAACAAAAAAGCATATTTTCTTGCAAAATTTCTGTATCAAAATATTTAAGTCTTCAAACTTCAGTTGTATAAATTCCCTTAGAAAAAAGTAGGTAATCTCTCAATTTTCTTCAATTTAAATATGATTTGAAATCAAGTCCTTTATCAGAAAAAAATAAAAAACAAATTCCTGAAATAGAATTTATAAAAATTTTATCATTATCATTTAATTCCTTTCATATTCTATCTTTTTGGATTTTTAAAAATCTAGTTTGAGGGAAAAGTTTCAAAACTTCTTCTCATAAAAATTTTGATAGATAAGATTCTTCATCATAAATCAAATTTATTTGATCCGTATTTATCTCATATTTATTAAATCTTTCACTTAGTTTTTCTATAAAATTTAACATTATTTTTTAATACTTAGTCAAAATAATTTTTTTCTCAAACCCTCATTTTTTCTCTCTTTTTGCCTTTTGAATTTCTAAAATTTCATCACGAGAAAAATTTTTATTTTTTATCAAAGTATCAATAACTTCATATAAATCAGCTATTTCTTCTTTTAATTCCATATCATTTTCAGCTTTTGAAACCTCTCAAGCTTCTTCCAAAACTTTTTCCAAAAGGGATTTAAAATACTCTTCTTCTGAAGCTATATGATATTCGTATTCTTCTCATTTTGAAGCTATTATTTCAGGAATTTTATCTCTAACTAATTTTTTCATAATATTCTCTACTTATAAATCGGAAACTTTCCACACATTTCTAGTACTTCTTGCTTCAAATTAGCTAATTTAACTTCGTCATCTTTATTTTTTACAGCATCAGAAAAAATTCTTGCAATAAGTTTCATTTCA
>JAVHPF010000105.1:16558-24278 GCA_036170435.1 Patescibacteria group bacterium | reverse complement strand
GAAATTTCATTATAGTAAGGATTTGCATTATTTACATCTTTTGCAAAACTTATTTCTAATTTTTTTTCTCAAAGTAGTGCATTTGTTTTCCAATTTAATATACTTTCTATATAAGCTTTATCACTTCAAATAACTTTGTAATCATAATAAAATATTCATTGAAAAGTATCATTTATTCAAAAAACTATAGTATCTTTATAATCTTCTGTAGAACATTTTTGGGCCATTACAGAATTTATTTCCTCAGTTGTTTTTGGTTGTTTAAGACAAAAAAGTATATTTTTATTTTTTGAAGTGAGTACATATTTTCCAGAATAGGGAACTCAAATTAATTTATAAGAATCTTTATATATTACTACCTTTGAAGAACTTTTATCTCAAATTGATATTCATTTATCTCAAGCAATTCAAGCTTTATTTCCATAAATAACATCGTTTTTTCAGAAGATAAAAAAATCAATTTTTTTAATAGTAGTAGATCCAATTTTTATTTCTACACTTGTTGTTCCTTTCTTTAAAGCATTAAATACAATATCTCTTTTTCCATTTTCTAAAATTAATACTTTTTGAGGGAAAACTGATAAATTTGAATTATTTAGTGCAAAATTTATATAATCTGGAGTAACTCAGTTATAAGCTTTACCAAACCTATCTGTTATATTTACAGTAAGTTTAAGAGTATCTCAAATAGCCAAATTGGTATATAATTTATTTATAGAAAAATCTATTTTATAATTTTTTAAGAAATTTTCTACTTCCATTTTTTGGATATCAGCTCTAGATAATAAACTTATTTGAGCAATTTTTGTTTTAGCTACTTGTTTTTTATTTTCTGCAACTACTTGTTCATTATTTTGAGTTTTAGTTATTATTGCTCAGTTTGTTTCTAAAAATGCAAGTGGGTCAACAGTTTTATTAATTAAATCATCCTTGCAATATCATTTATTTACTAAAGTCATTTCATTTCAAACTGGATCACTACAAGTAAGTCTTGTTGGGTAATAAGGATGAATATTTGAAGTATCTAAATCTATTTGAAAATGCAAATGATTTCCATAAGAGTTTCAGGTGTGTCCAACTTTTCAAATCAAATCTCAAGCTTTTATAGTTTGTCAGCTTGTTACTCGTATTTTTGATAAATGGGCATAATTAGAATAAATTTTTCTACCATTAATAGTATGTTCTATAACAACAGCTTTTCACCGACCAGTCATTTCCCAAGCTATTCTAATAACTCAATCTCAAATAGCATAAACTGGAGTTCATTCACTTGTCGCAATATCTACTCATTGATGAGAACCATAACCTGTATCCCAACCATAATCATAAGTTGCTCCCCAAAGTACAGTATAAACTCTTCTATAATTATAATCATCTTTATATTTTTTATAATCAGCTGTATGAAGTATAGGTAGATCTTTTTTACAGTCAGCACTTAGAGTATCAAAAGACTGGAATCTACAATCTGATTTTGAAATTTCTTTAAATGGATAAACAAATTCAGCTTTTGCTAAACTAGGCAAGAGAAAAAGAAATGCTATAAATATTATTTTTTTATGTTTTTTCATTTTTAGTTTTTATATGCTATTTTGAGACCGGTCTTTTTAAGACCGGTCTCGAACAAGTATATTTTAATCTTTTATTTTATTTTTTCAAAAGAAGTTTTAAAAATAAAAAAAAGCCCCAAGCACTTTGGCTTGAGGTGGAATCATAGAAATTTCGTTAAGAAAATCTATGAATTAGGATATCTACTTTTTAGATTGTTAAATTTCCATTTTGTTTAAGTGAGATATTCCTGTTAATTCTACTTATTTCTAGAGCAAGTACATAATGTCAGAAGGAGCCTTAATTAGTACACTTTTTTTATAAGAGAACACTAACATCCAAAAAGATGTCGTAGTTGTTTTTTTCACCAACTCTGGTGGCTTTCGGTTTCTAGGTAGAATCTTAAGGAGGTGATTTTTTTGATCGATTGTTTTTGCAAACATTGGTAATTCCGCTCAAACGCACGTCTTTCCTAAAAACTTACAGCTCGTAACTTATACTTACTTTTTATTTTTAGTCAATTTTTTTGTAAAAAAAATGTCCGACCCTTGACTGGGACGGACGTAAGCGTATCTGCGCTTAATGTTTTGTTCTACTGTTCTCGTAAAATTTCAACACCAAGGCGGATGATGTAACAGAATTCTCATCGGAGATCCTTTGAATCGCAAATTGTTCGGTTTTAGCAAAATCTAGTCTTTCGTGACTAAATCAACATTGAGATATATCGCTTCCGCAACTTCATTACGGAATATCTCATCATTTTTTTACTTCATTTCCGCTCCGCTTTCGTGCGAATCGGAATTTTTCGCATGGCACCGAAAAACGGTTATGCCGCGGCGAGATCGATTGTACCGGATTTGTCATCGCTCTTAAAATAATTGGCTTTGCCCAAAAATTCGATTCCTGGCGGTTTATTTGCTGCAAGCATTGCTGTGCGTTTCATGGGAAACTCCTTAGTTGTGTTCAACACCAATGACGACTTTGCGCGGGCTACTCTAATCAGTCGATTGAGTCGATACGGCATTCCCAAAATAATGGAAACCGCGATTGCCGGCGTGCATTTCGTTTGTCATGATGTTGACGAAATGAGTTATAATGATTTTACTAGATATGTCAAAACTTTTTTTGTAAAAAAATATTAAAAAAATAATTTAAAAATATTTTTTCTTTTTGTTAAGCCAAAAATAAGTGAATAAAAAATTTGTAAAAAGTCTAAAAATCATTAAAATTGTATACATAAATTATACAAAACTCTTTAAGTCCGGACTCTATGGAGTCCGGACTTAGGAAAATGAAGAAAATGAAATAAAATATATATAAAAATGAAACACCTAAAAATCAACATAAATAATTATGAAATTGGCTGAACTCAGATATTAAAAGATGTAAATCTTATCTTAAATGAAAATGATAAGATTTCTATAGTTTGACCAAATTGAGCAGGGAAAACAACCCTAATGAAAATAATAACTTGAGAAATAGGGGATTTTGATGGTGGTATTGAAAATATTTGAGGACTTTCTATGTGATATTTAAGACAGATAAATTATGATGATGAATCTAAAACTGTTTGGCAAGAATTGAAAGAATCATTTGTACTAATTCAAGAAACAACAAAAAAACTAGATATTTTGGAGAAAAAAATGCGAGATTTTCCGGATGATTTATCTGTTATGCAAGAGTATTCAGATACTATAGAACTTTTTAATAATATTGATTGATATTCTTATGAAGCTGAAATTCATAATGTTGCAGGATGAATCTGAATAGAAGAATTACTTCAAAAGAAAATATCTGAAGTAAGCTGATGACAGAGAACAAAAATTGCTTTGGCTAAAATTTTACTTTTAAAACCTGATTTATTATTTCTTGATGAACCAACGAATTTCATAGATTTGAAATGAGTTGAGTGGTTGGAAAAATATTTAAATGAAAAATGGAAATCTGGTTATTTTATAATTTCTCATGACAGAGAATTTTTGGATAAAACTTGTAATAAAACTCTTGAATTACAAGCAATTTGAAGAGATGTTAAATTGTATCATGGAAATTATACTCATTATTTAAGTGAGAGAGAAAAATATGAGAATATAGCTGTTGAAAAGTGGCAGATGCAAGAAGAATATATAAAAGAACAACAATGACTTATAAATAGATTTAGAGCAGGTTCTCGTGCAGGTTGGGCAAAATCTAGAGAAAAACAATTAGAAAAAATGGATATTTTGGAGAAACCATTTATCCCAAGAAAACCTAAATTTGCATTTGAAGAATTTGAGACTAGTGCTGAAAATATACTATATTTCAAGGAAGTATTTATTGGTAGAAAAGACCCACTTTTTTATATAAATGAACTTAGACTTCCAAAAGGGAAAAGAGTCGGAATAATCTGAGAAAACTGAGTAGGAAAATCTACTTTTATCAAAACTATTTTGTGAGAATTAGATGTGCTTGAATGACAATATATTAGATGAAAATGAATGGAAATCTGATATTATAGCCAAATGCACGAAGAACTAAACAAAGAAAAAACTGTTTGGGAAAATTTTGAAATTCACGGACTCCATTATACTTATGAACAACTTGCTGGATTTTTGAATTATTATCTACTAGATAGAGAAGTAATTCATTCAAAAGTAAAAAATCTTTCTGGATGACAAATGTCAAAACTACTTTTTGCAATTCTTGGGCAAAAAGAAACAAATTTACTTGTGCTTGATGAACCTACAAATCATCTAGATTATGATACTAGAGAAGCTTTAGAACAAGCTTTACAAAAGTATAAATGAACTATTATTTTCATATCTCATGACAGGTATTTTATCAATAAAATGTCAGATTTCTTATGGCTAATAAAAGATGTGGAACTGAAAATAAATTATTGAAATTACGAAGATTTACTTTATAAAATAGATAAGTGACTAAGTTTTGATGATAATCTAGTTGATATAGATAAAGAAATGGAACTTGTATTACTTGAAAAAATTTGAGAAAAAGAACTTAAGAGATTGAAGGAAAAATATCATAGAAAAAAATAAGTTTGACAAATTATATTTTATAAGTATAAAGATTTTATCTTTTCAACCCACTGCCAAATTAGAGTGGGAAATTAACTTAAGGAGGAAAAGATGAGTGAATTATATGTAATTGTTTTACTTTTAGTAATGATATTATTTTCGAGAATCATAATGATGTATCTCGAAATAAAAAGAACAATACTAAAAACAAATCCAATGCTTTCAAAAACATTTATGTATTTCATATTACCTGCTGCATTCATCTTTGGAATATACATAGCTGTAGATGTATCATTGAAACAATTTCCGCACTTGTATGGTAATGTTTTTGAAACATGTTTTCCAGAAACATATGCTTCTAAAAAACAAGAAGCGGCAATAGTTGAACATAAGGATGATTTGAAACATGCTGTGTTTTTATTAAGAGGGCAAGCAAATACACAAAAGGATACAAAAATTCCTGTTATTATTGTAAAAACTCAAGAAGTATATTGTTTCGATAAGAAATCTTATTATGATTTTGGTGTTCCAAAAGAAACTATATGTGATCGTGAGTATGTACTAGGTCATAAAAATGATTATAATTATAGATTGAATTAATCTTGTAATATAGTTATTTTATTGATATAAAAAGCCAGCATAAGCTGGCCTTTTCTTTTACTTAATTTTTATACTCCTGGAAAATTTATTTTAAATACAAGTATTATATTTTGTAATACTATTTGTATACCAAGACTTAGTAATATTATTCATATAAATCTTGTTACTACTTTTATCCCTAAATCTCATAAAACAGCTTTTATCTGAATTGCTGATCTAAGTACTATATAAACAAAAAGGGAAGCTATCGTAATTCATGCAAATAATTCTATTGCATTGTGAGCAACACTATGACTTATTACATATGCAATACTACCAGGTCAGCTTGTTATTGGCATAGCTAGCGGTACTATTAATCATCTTTGTAGGTATCTTTCTGTAATATTTTGTTCATCAGTTTCATCATATTTGATTTTTCATATTTTTCATTGCATCATTGAAACTGACATTATTATAAGCAATACTCATCATGCAATTTTAAAGTATTCTATTTCAAGTCAAAAAAATCCTAGAATATATTTTCCTACTAACATAGAAAAAAGTAATATAGCAAAAGAAGCTAAAGCTATAATTTTTGTATCCATTTTTACATCTTTTCTGCTAGCATTAGGATGTAACAGCATATAATATGGAATAGTAGAAAATGGGTTTAATATAGCAAAAACAGCAATTGCAAAAGATGCTATTAAATATAGGTTTACGTCAAAAAACATAGAGTGTATAAAATTAAGAATTAAACCCCTCGGCTTTCAGCCACTCCCCTTTCCAAGGGGAGAAATAGAACAAAATTGTTTTATTTGTTTTAATTTCTTCCCTTTTTAAGGGAAGTCCCCGAAGGGGGATGGGTTATTTTATTGTTAAAAAAAGGCTAAAGTTTATAAAAAATCTTTAGTCTTTTCTTGTTTTATTTTGATTCTTTTGGAACAAGAGCTTCAATAGCGGCAAAAGTCGCTTGTTTTCATTCTGGAATTGTAATACTTATAGTATCTCAAACTTCACATTTGAAATGAGTAACTGCAGCAGTAAGTAAATTATAAGTTTTACCTTCAACAAGAGCTTGATATTTACCATTTTCTTTTGTTAGAAGTCAGATTTTTGTTTCTCTTGCGATTGGTAAAATTTGTTTATAAGTCATTCTACCACTTCCATCAATAGTTAGTTTCAATTTATCTCATTGTACTAATTTAGATTTTGAAGCATAGTTAGCAGGAACAGGATAGTTATTACCATCAATTCCAAGCATATCTTCTCATGTAAAAACTCATTCAATAATTTTTGATTCTTCACTTGAATATGAACTTAAACCATTAGTATCATAATCCATATCTAGATTTACATCCTTGATACCACTTTCTATTAATATATCTTTTAGTATTTTTTTAGCACTTTTTATAGATTTTTCTGAAGAAATTATAAAATCTTTCAGGGCAAGAATTTTTTTATGGTCCATATTTGTTTTTATTTTTAAATAATAATTGCTGATATTTTACTTATTTTTTTTGTATTTGTAAAATAAATTGCTTTTACAAATGCCATTATTTATTTATAATCATATTAAATATATTTTCCAAATCTGTTTGAAAATACAAAGTTAGTATTAATCAAATAGCTAAAAAAGGTCAGAAAGGAACAGCTAATTGGCTTACTGGTCATCATTTTAATTTACTAACTATCATCATAAGTATACCAATTATACTTCAAATCAAGTAAGTTATAAATCCTCAAATAAGAGTAAAAAATCATCCAAGAATTAATCACATAAATATAGCAATTCTCAAGTCTCAAGCTCACATCCAAGCTCACTTAGATATAAATATTTGCAAGAAAAAGAATATAAATAATCCCAAAGCTCACATAGTTCACCATAAAATAGGGAAATCAGAGAAGTTTATATTGAAATATATTTTAAATAATATTGCTACTCATATTACCAAAGCTATTAACAATAAATCATAGATTTCTTTAAGTCATGCAAAAATTATTATATACAGAATTCAAATTATCAAGACTGATACTATAATTGCATAAATGCTTAAGTTTAGTGGATTTTCTATGAAGTTCATAGTATGGAAAAAAGCAATATTTGGGTTTATAGTTTGAGCAGCTAAAGCTAAAAAAACTACTATAACTCAAGTTCACATTATTCCGTCATGAATTTCTAGATATTTTATATCATAAACTGTTAATACAAAAGCAATAAAACTAATAAATAATACTAAAATCAATTTAATTAGTTCTAGAATATTTCAATTTATTATTAGGTGTAAATCTACTAAATAATATGTACTAGCAAAAAATAGAAGTCACATAACTATCTCTAAAAAAGGGTATAGAATAGATATTTTTTCTTTGCAGTATTTACATTTTCAAGCTGAAAATAAATATGAAATAACAGGAATTAAATCAAGTCCTCATAATGTGTGATTACATTTTGGACAATGACTTCTTCAATTCATTATTCATCCTTCACCAGTTTTTAATCTACTTATAAGTACAGAAGAAAAACTTCCAAACATTAATCCCAGTATAAAAACTATTATGTATATTGCTGTAGTCATTTT
>JAVHPF010000105.1:0-16458 GCA_036170435.1 Patescibacteria group bacterium | reverse complement strand
TCTTACTTAAACATCTCTTTTAACTCTAATTTTAACTTATCTTTATCTATATTTTCATCATTAATTTGATAGTCTGCTATAAAATCATCGAAAATATTTTTTATGAAATCATCTTGAGAAATATCTATATTGTAATTATTAGATCAAGTTCTATCTTCTCTATAAAAATCTTTTTTATATTCAAAGTAAAAAGCATTTTTAAATATTTTTGAAAGTTTATTATCATCAAATTCAAGAGCTAGTTTATTTTTGATATTATAGAAAAATATTTTTACTATAGCATCATCTATGATTTCTTTTAGAGTTGTTTTATTCTCAACCCCGGGGTTTTTGAACCCCGGGGTTTTGTTATCTGAAAAAGTTTTAGTATCTTCAAGTAGGGAAATAAGCTCATCCATAGAGTAAATGTTTTCACAATTTATCTTTCATAGGTCTATCATTTTTCTAGTTTCCAAAGATGCAAATTCTACTTTTAATTCTGGTTCAAATGAAACAATATTATAGCCGATTTTATAATCTTTTTGGTTGAAGCTTGTTTTTTCAATACTACCAGAATAACAAATGTTTTTTCCTATACAGAAATTTTTATGATAATGACCAAGGGCAACATAATCAAAAGTTTTTATTTTTTCTAAATCTTGCATTAATATATTTACTCCTGAAATTTCATCTGTATATTCATCATATTCTTTTGATTGTAATCAGAAATGACTAATCAAAATATTTAATTTTCACTCCTTTTTTAAGTTTATAGAATTTCATAATTCTTCTCTAAATAATGCTTCATCATAAATATGAGGCAAACAAACAAAATTTATATTTTCAAATTCTATATTATCTAACTTTTGTTCATAAAAAGTATATAGATTTGGAATTTTTTCTAAAATACTGAAAGGATGAGTTGTACTAAGGAGTCTAGGTGTAGAGTGATTTCAAGCAATAATTATAGTTTTTATTCCTGCATTACTTAGTCTTAAAAATCATTCCATAGCTACACTTAGCGCTTTGTTTCATGGTTTTGAATAGTGAAAAAGATCTCAAGAATGTATTACAAAATCAGGATGAAAAAAAATGATATCATCTATCACTTTTTTAAAATTAGTATAAAAATCATTTTCGCGATTTGTATTTTCGATATTTATTCCCAAATGAGTATCTGAAAAATGTATTATTTTCATTATTTTGTTTTATTTAAAGAAAAATAAAAAGAATAAGTCCCCCTTAATAAGGGGGATGTCCGAAGGACAGGGGGATTTTTTGAAATTATAATTCTGTTCAAGAAGTACTTAAATAGTAAGTATTGTTTTTACTATCAGTGAAATTTGTATTTAATAGATTTAGATTTTCTAATTTATTTGAAGTTTTTTCTAAAACTATAGTAGCAATAGAATCTCAAGCTTTTATATTTTTTGGAGCAGCTGAACTTACAGAAATAGTTTTGCTACCATTTGTATCAACTAATTTCAAAATATCAGTATTTGCTATATCAGAAACTATATCTTTTACTTTAAGAGAGTTAGATTCATAAAAAAAAGATAATCATATATTTTTCACTTCACTTATATCTTTCGAAGATTTTATATGAACTATTCTATTTGGTCAATTTTTTTCTAATTCCATATATAAATCAGCAGAATTATTTGCTGTTTTATTTGATTCTTGTAAATTTGTTTTCAAACTAGTTCCAAGTTTTGTATCACTTAGCACGAAGTTTATTGATATAGCTAGAGCTAAACTCAAAGCTATTAAAGATATATTTGAAACAATTTTTTGTAGTCTATATTTTTTTATTATGTCTTTATTCATAAGTTTTTAATTTAAATTTTATTTTTTATTATCCATAATATTAGGATATTTATTTTTTGTATTATAATATCTTTGATTTTAAAAACAAATTTATCTTTTTATTTTTACCAAATTTATAAGTTCTAGAAACAATCAAAGCAAAATAAATATTATTGCCAAGAAAATTGATTCATGATTTTTTAGGAAATTTGTTATTATATCTCAAATACTTAAGAAAACCATAATCATCATAATGAATCACATAAATAATTTTATATAGTGTTTATCTAAAAATGATTTTATTTTTGTTTCTTCAAATACTACTATTTTCTTTTGATAAAGTACTATGAAAGAAGCTGATATGACGAAAATAACAAATGGTAATAGATTTGCAATAGCTATACTTTTTTCTAATTCATGAGTTCAAGTCATCATCATTTCTAGTGCTACAAATAATATTACAAGTAGTCCAGCCCATTGTATTTGAGGATATTTATTTAAACTTTTTGCTATATAATTAGATGCAAAAGCCATAAGTATTATAGAAACAACAAGTCATACTCAAAGGGTAATTATATTTCCATGAGCAGCTCATGCAACAGCAAGAACATTATCTAAACTCATTGATAAATCAGCGATTATTATAGTATATATAGCAGACATAAATCAAATATCAACATTTGTTTTTATTCCATTATGATCAGAATCTCAGTTTCTAAGTTCTTTATAAAATTTCCATACTACATATAGAAGAAGAATTCAACCAGCTAATTTAAGTCATACCATTTGAAGTAGAAAAACAGCAAAAAATGCTAAAACTATTCTCAAAATAGTAGCAAGTAATATTCAAATTAGTATAGCTTTTTTTCTTATTTTTGCTGGTAAATCTTTTGTTGCCATTCATATAATTATAGCATTATCTCAGCTCATTACTATATCAATTATTATTATATTTAATAATGCTAGTAATCAAGCTATAGTAGTTAATCATTGTAATCAATTTATTATATCATGCATAGTTTTTTGGCTTATTTTTCTAATATAAACCCCGGGGTTAGAATTTAAAATTAATTTATTTAAGCATATTATATAGAAAAATATAATTAATCAAATATAAATCTAGACCAATAATTAAGTCCGGACTAGTTGGAGTCCGGACTTAAAAATAATTATCTTCGCTAATTATATATTAATTTTGAATTCGATTTATTCTTTCTTCTATTTCTTTTCTATCTTCATCTGAAAATCTTTTTTCTATTTCAGTTTGTATTTCATTTTGTAAGCTTAGATATTTTAATTTATCTTTTTTCCTTTTTTTCTCTTTATCTGAAGCCTTTTCTTTTAATTTAAGTTTTATTTGAGGTAAAACGTAAAATATAATTATTATTGTTAATATAATACTAGCAGCAATAATAGAATATTCAATTATACTATTTTCTTGCATTTTAGTCATTATATCAGTTATATTATTATATTTATATTGATATCAGATATTTATCATAAGTTAATTTTAAATATTAAATTTTTCTTATTCATTTGGAACAAGTTCTCAGATAACTAGAAGTCTGTTTATAGATGTTCAAACAGGATAACAAGTCATAAGTGTGATTTCTGATTTTCCATTATCTCTTTTCAAAACTGAAACTTCACCTGGTTTAATTACTTTTTTTTCTCTGATTTTATAAGTATATTTTTTTTGATTATAATAAACTATGATTTTATCATTAAAAACTACTTTATCAAGAGTTGCAAAAACATCATTATAATCTCATTTTATCCAAGGAAAATTTGAAGAATGTCCAAATACAAACATATTTCAATCTTCTCCAGGAGTCCCACTTCCAGGATATCTAATAACTCATTTTTGTAATTCATCCATAAATACATCTTCAAGTTCTTTTACATTCGTAACTTGTTTGTTTTCTACATTTAGAAGTGGAATATTTTTACCCATTTTTGGGATTATAATTCTATTTTCATAAGGAGTAATATCTATATCTATTCCAATATTTTCATTATTTGCTTCATAAACTAGTTTAGTCATAGAATGATAATTTTTGTTTTCAGTTTCTTCAGCTTTTGTTGCGCTATTTAATTCTACTGTATCAGGATCTTCTATTTTAGTTTGAGCTAAACTTTGAGTCATTTGTGCATTTTGTTTTGCTATTTCATCAGCATTCAAGTATGATGCCGCTATATCAAAATAAGCACTATAATTTGTAGCAGCAAGTAATAAAACAAATATTGCTCCAGATGTAGAAATATAACTAAGAATAAATTTGAAAAATTCTTTGATTTTGTTTGATTTTACTTCATTTGTTGTTTCATTATTTAGACTAGCAATACTATTTTCATAATCAGCCAATATATCAGATTCTACTAAATCCATATTTAAAATATCTAAATTTTCATCACTAGAATTTTTTGTTTCTAAATTTTCAAATATATCAAAATTATCTGTACTATTTTTTTGTACTTCATCTATTTCAATAGACTCAAGTAAGTCTAAATTTGTATCTTCTATAAGTTCTTCATTGGCTAAGATATCTAATATATCTACACTTGTATTTTCCTTATTCATATTTGTTTTTATTTAATATTTATTTTTGTTTTTGCTCGATTACAAGATTATTTTATCATTTATTTTTTTATAAATCAAAAATCTGAGAGAAAAAGCTTTTGACAATTAAGTAAATTTATTTTTATTTGCAAGAATTTTAGCATATAAATGAAATGTATGCAAGAAAAAAGTAGGAACCCCTCGGCTTTCAGCCACTCCCCTTGGAAAGGGGAGAAATAGAACAAAATTGTTTTATTTGTTTTAATTTCTTCCCTTTCCAAGGGAAGTCCCCGAAGGGGGATGGGTTTTGCTAACAAAAAAAGTCCCCCTTAATAAGGGGGTGCCCGTAGGGCGGGGGATTGGATTAAACTAATTCACTTAATTTATTTATTACTTCTTGTTCTATTTCATAGATATTTCACTGGGTTCTGATGAATCCTGCAGCTTGTTTATGTCATCCTCATCACATCATATCACAAAATTCTGCTAAATCTACTCCGTTTTCTTTGCTTCTGAAAGTAGCTTTTATAGAACCATTTTCAAGCTCATATATTATAAATACTACTAAACTTCAAGTAACAGTACTCAGAAATTCATCAAGTAAACCTGTAATATCTTTATCAGAACTTCAAGTTTCTATGAAATAACTTTTAGGAACTGTATTCCAAACTATTTTATTTTCTTTTATACTTTTTAATCATTCTAGAACTTTTCACCAAAGTTTTATTTTGGAATATGATTTTTTCTTAAAAAGATTTATAATTATATCTTGATGTCTAGCTCAAAGTTCAATTAATTCACTTGCAACAAGTAGGGAATTGGCAGAAGAATTTGTATTGAAGAAGCTATTCGTATCAGTTATAACTCACATAAGCAAGCTAGTTGCCATATCTCTAGTTATTATATTTTTTCCAAAAAATTCTTTGATGATTTCATAAGTTATTTCACAAGTTGAAGAGGCTTCAATATCTATCAAATTTATATTTCAAATTCCAGGATTTGTTTTGTGATGATCTATACAAACTATAGGAGTTCCAAGAAATATATCTAAATAATCTGTATATCTTGCACCAAATTGTTCTATTCAAGCAACATCAAAAGATATTATTAAATCTGGTTTAAATGCTCTTATATCTAAATTTTCATCTATTACTCTTTCATTAGTTAGAAAATAATAAGTATCAGGAATTGGATCTTCACTTGTTGCAGCAATAGTTTTCCCAGTATTTTCTAAAGCTTTATAAAATGCATACAAACTTCCATAAGCATCTCAGTCCATTCTTCTATGATTTATTAGAAGTATTCTTTCACTTGTTTCAATTAAATTTCTAAATTTTTCTAAATCAGTATTGTTTAAATTCATATTTTTTTGTTTTAATTAAGTATTTTTTATAGAAAACCCATCCCCCTTTGGGGACTTCCCTTAAAAAGGGAAGAAATTTATTTGGTAAATTTAAAATTTATAAACCCATCCCCTCGTTCCTCGGGACTTCCCTTGAAAAGGGAAGAAATTTATAAGGAATTTTCTATTTTTTTAATTACATTATTTATATTTGTTTTAATATCAAGATTTTTTATTCTAATTATATTAAATCACATATTTTTTAATATATCTTCTTTTACTTTATCTAACTCATAAACTTCTTTTATATTATGTATACTTCAGTCAATTTCTATTATTAATTTTGACTCGTGACAATAAAAATCAGGTATTATATATCTATCTAATCAATTATTTTCAGTAAAAACATAAATTGGATGTTGTCTCATAAATTTTGCTCATATTTTTCATCATCTAATAAAACTCCAAAGCATTATTTCAGATTCAGTCATATTTTTTCTCAAATTTCTACAAGCCTCTTTTATTGTATCAGGAGTTATCATAATTTATAAGATTATGTAATTAAATTTCTTCCCTTTTCAAGGGAAGTCCCGAGGGACGAGGGGATGGGTTTGTTCTATTTTAAATATTTTTTCTTAAATCAAAATTTTTTTTTGACAAACATATGAAAAAGACTTAAACTTAGCGGTAATTTATTTAATTAAATTTTTTATTTATGGAAACAAGAAATATAAATGTAGAGACGTATTGCAATACGTCTCTACGAAATGCAAAAGCCTTTACATTTGTAGAGCTAATAGTGTCTGTTTGAATAATTCTACTTATTTCTACTATAGGATATATGTCATATAGTGGAAGTTTAGAAACAAAGGATAATGCAAAAGTTACTTCTGATTTGGCAACAATAGATAATTCGTTTAAATCATATTTTGCAGAAAATAAATCACTTCCAGAAGCAAGTGGAAATCAAAGTTTTTATAAAGATGATGGGACTTATGCTCATGATGCATCTGATTCAGCTTATGGAGTAAGTTCTTTTGTTTCAGAAAAAACACTTCCAGCTAAATATTTAAATTCTATTCCACTAGACCCAAGAACTAAGTATTATTATGCTTACGGGAAAACTATAGATAATAAATTTTATGAAATAGCTTGAGTAGAAAAAAAAGATAATAATTATAAATCTGTAGTAGCAGGGAATTATAAAACTATTTGAGATGAACTTAGTAATTTGGTTAGAGAATACAATTGACCAGAATTCGTATCTAATAATTCAACAGAACATTTCCCATATAATCCAGAAGAAAAAATCTTAACAGCACAAATAAATGATTACTCTGGTTCTGTTAGTGTCATTCATAATTGAACTACAATAAGTGATTGAACTTGAATACTTGATACAGCTTTAGTTACAGGTGATACCATAAAAGCATGAACGGGTTCAAGTGTAAATATTTATTTTTCAGACTGATCTAAATCATATTTATGAGATTCAAGTAGAGCAAGCGAATTGAATTTAACTAATATGTCATATAAACAAGATTCAAATTTATTCACAAAAATTAAATTAGTATTAAATGTATGAACTTTATGGACTGCAGCCTCAAAAATGAATACAAATAGTGATTTTGATGTTTATTCAAATGATACAGTTGCCGCAGTTAGGTGAACAATATTTTGAGTTACTGTTACTCAGCGAACTTCTTCTCTTAAAGCTTCGACAAATATAGTAGTAAAACAATGAGATGTTCAAGTTAATAAGTTAATAGGAACTAATACATTATGTACTCAAGCTAGAGAACCAATAAAAAGTGATTCTTTGGAATCAGCAATAAAAAATGAAGATTCATCCGATACTGCTGCTTGAACAGTTACTAATATATATTGATCTTGTCCTATTAATCTTCCTTGAACTATAGACTCAGATCATATAAAAGTATCAAGTGGAGAAAATCCTAAATGAATGAAATCTGATAATGCCTCAGCTACTTGAGTAGTATCAACTGGTGCGATAATATCTATTCCATGAAATACTACATCACAAACAAATATTACAAACTGAGATTTTTCTTTCAATGCAGCGGATTACAAGATTAAGCTTATAAGTTCTACTAATACTCCACCTTTTTCGCCACAATATCGGAATTTTCAAGCAAAAATAAGAGTAGATAAAAAATTATTAAATCATTTTACTTATTTTAAGTTGAATGATATTGATAATATTAGATTTTCTGATATTAATCTAATAAATACTTGAACTTATATTTTTACTTGAGGATTACGAAAATTTAACTGTTATATCTTTGGTTGAGATATAACTTGTGGTAGTAATAATTTACAACAAATTCTTTTAAATAATTCTTGAAAATTTGAATTAAAAGCTTGTAAAAAGAACCCGAAATGAGAGGAAATATGCAGTAAATCTTTGAACTTAAAAGTTCCAAATGGACTTATGAACTATAGTCCAAAATGTCTTAACCCAAAACCAACTTTTGGTGATGAGCAAGTAGATGATTCACTTTGTGATAAGTGATATGAGCTTGTTGGGTATGCTGGGTATAATGAAGAAAAAGAATTATATACAAATGGTGCAAATATTACTAAAAATTATTGATATATAGATAATCGGGTTGATCCTAATACATGAATTCGATCAAATTTGTGAAATATTTCTCCACTTGAAACTTTAAATTGATGATTATTTTTTGAATCTTGGAAATCATCTTGAACTCCAATCCCAGGAATAGAATATATAGGAACTTCATCTAATATGCTTTTTGTTCAAAATAATTATACTTTTCCTACCTGAAGTTGATTCCTAGCTTGAGCAACTTATTTAGGTAATTCATTTTTATCTAATGTTTGAACTCAAAAAGTTTCGTGAATTTTTTTAGATAATAATAATGATTCTTCTCAAAATGATTTCCTAAAATACGATATCTCACCACTTTCTCTTTCTTGAAGTGATTTTGCTATAGAAATGAGTGTGAGAGGGGCTGCTTTGAAGAGGCCTAGTTGATGATATGTTTTATTTGACATTCCGTGAGTTTCTCCTTGAAATTGATTTAGATTGTCAACATATAATACTGAATGATTATATCTTTGACAACATTCTTTTGGTGGTAATAATCAAATTATTAGCTTACTTCAAATAAATTCTAAAATAACAAATTCTGACTCAAATAAATTTTATAAAGTTATTGCTAGTTATATAAATAATCAAGCTAAAATAGAAATATATGATTGAGAAAATAAAATTTTAGAAAGTTCACAATATACTGGATGAGTAACTTCTATTAATCCTTGAACTTTAAATAATTTATATATTTGAAATTATAATTATTCTGGAACTTATCAATATCAATGGAATGATATAATTGATTATGTTAAGATTTATAGAAAATAATATGAATAAAATTATATATATATCTTGAATTACTTGAGTTTGAAAAAGTACATTAACAAAACAAATATCAGAGAAAACTGGTATTTGTTTTGTTTGAGCCAGTAATATATTAGCTAAATATAAATCCGATTTTTATATAAATAAAACAAATGAAAGTATAAATAAAGATATAGGCATAGTTTTATTTTGACTTAAAAAAGAACAAATAAATAATAAAGAAATATTATTTGATTGACACTTTGTTTTAATAAATAATGAAAATAAAATTTTAAAAATAAAAAAAGATTTTTTTATAGAATCTTGAATTTCTGAAATTATTCTTATAGTTGATGAAGTAGAAAATATTAGAGAAAGACTTAAAAAAAGAGATAATATAGATTATGATTTAGATTTTTTAGAAAAATTACAAAAACAAGAAATTGATTATTCTATAGAAATAGCTAATATACTAAAAATTGAACACAAAATATTTGATATTTCAAAATTGTGATTTGAGCAAACTAAAATAGAAATAATAAATTATATAAAAATATTATGCTAGAACAAATTAAAAATACTATTAAATTAACGACAGATATTTACCTAGAAAAACATTTTCCTAGAATTCCAGAAGATAAAAAACAAATTGCAATAAATGCTTATGAAAAAGATATAGAAAGACTTGCAAATTTTGTTTATAATTCTTGATTTTTGAATGATGATTTTATATTGTCAGAAGATTTTATAAAATGATTTCATAAATCATTTTATCCTGATTGATTTATACAAAAGGGAATAGATGAAAAATGAATAGAAATAATATATTTTATACCATGAGAATATAAAAAAATAAAAACATTATCTAGTGTTCGGAAAGAATATAAATATTACTGAGATGTTCCAGGTTGGAACCCTGAAAAAGAGATATATACAATTCCTGAAAAAACTCA
Organism: Patescibacteria group bacterium; assembly: GCA_036170435.1. Classification (GTDB taxonomy): domain Bacteria; phylum Patescibacteriota; class Gracilibacteria; order BD1-5; family UBA6164; genus JAQVPN01. The sequence continues at coordinate 6,436 of JAVHPF010000105.1, read as the reverse complement.
AGAAGATATGGAAAAACTTATAAATAATTTTAATATTAGTTTTATAAATGAAAAAGAAATAATAAATAAAAAAGATATTCTATTTTTCTTTATTATTGATTTTATCTATATACATCCTTTTGCAGACTGAAATGGTAGAATTAATTCTATTTTACTTGACTTGTTTTTAGTTAAAATCTGATTCAAAGCTATTTGATTTAAAACTATTTCTTCTAAAAATAAATTATTAAGTGATAGATCCGTATATTTTTCATATCAAGAAAGAAATTTAAAATATATTTATGACTTTATAGAAAACAATAAGACCTAAGCTTAAAGCTTAGGTCTTATTGTTTTATACATTATATTCAGATTTTTCTTGAATTAAATTTGATTGAGTATTTTTCTTAATTTCCTTTTTTTCTTCTTCTTTCTTTTGTTTTATTCTTATTATTTCAATTATTTTTTTTGCTTGATTTGCATTTATGTATTTATTTTCAAAATAGTATTTAACTTCTTCTTCTGTAATATCAGTTTCAGATTTTTCTACTGCTACTAGTTTAGTTCATTTTATTTCAACTCTCCAAAATTCTCATTCACGAGCAAATATATCATATCTAGTATCTGAAGCTTGTCCTTCTAATTTTGATATAATTATTGGTAAATATTTTTTATACATTTTATCACCTATCATTTTGCATTGTCTTAAATATAAGAAATCCTTCAATCTAAAATTTCATCTTTCAAAATTTAGATTCATCTCTTGTTCAGTTAAGACTCATGTTTCCCATTTTTCAGCTCTTCTTATAAATTCACTATTTGAAAATAAATCACTATAAAAACTAGTATCATCCATAACTTTGAAAAATTCTTGAGAAAATATATCTATTTCTTTAGATCATTCTTTTGGTCTTCATAAAACTACATCTTCATTTTTATATAACTTGTTATTTATATATCTATATCAGGTATATCTTATCATATCATAAAAAAGAGGGTCTTGTACTATTCAATCTCTTATATTTAGATAATTTTTAATTTGTCCATCTTCAAGATAACGATATGCAAAAATCTGTCATTTTGAAGAAATTGCAATAAGTCAATTTTGTAATTCTTTTACTTTTATATCTTTTGTTTTTATATCAACTCAATCATTTATTATTTCATCTAATATAATTTTTTCATTTTTTGTTAATGAATTTTCTTTTAATATTTCATGATTTACCATAATTAATTTTGTTATTATTAAATTTTATTATTTTTTGTTTTTTCTTTATTATTATCTTTCTTTTCATTATCTCAAAACCTAAATATAGATTCAGGAGCTTTCTTGATATTTTCTCTATTTTCTTTTATTCAATGTTCTAAATATTCATTTTTATTTATTCTAATGTCAATATTTTTTCATATATGGTCTTTCATCATTTTACTTGAAAGTAAATCTCAAGTTACATTATAAATCGGTTCACGAGCTAAATCTTTTTTTCATCATATACAAACTATACATTTATTCAAGCAGGAATTATCAATTTTTTCTCAATTATCTTCAAAACATTTACATAAAATATCTCAATTTTTTATTATATTTACCATTCAAGGGGCATTATATGTATATGTATTTTTACAAACATCCATCATAGAAAGTATTTGAGCTAATCATCAACCTAAACTATGTCAAACTATATTTATATCTTTTCACGGATATTTTGTACAAATATTTCTGTAATCTTCCAACATAGATTGAACTTGTGATTTTCATCATCAAAAGAATAGTCTGAAAACCTCTATTATATTTCAGAGTTTTCTTTCAAATAAATATTCTAATCATTTTCATTTTTTAAATGCATCTATAAAATTTGTACTATTTAATTCTTTCATAAATATATCTATATCTTCTCATCCGTCTGTTATGATTCAACTAATTTTATCAAATTCTGTTCATCTTATAGAATAAGTTAGATTTCAATTGTTTTCTATAAGCATAGCACTATATCAACTTTTTTTATCGTTTGTATATTCTAAAATATTATCAACATTTTCGAGTAATTTTATATCATTTTCTAATATTTTTATTTTTTCTAATTGATTTCATCTATTAAAAGTCATTTTTAAATATTCATTCTTTAACTTTTTTATTTCATTCTCTTTATTTTTTATTTGTTTGTCTTTTGATAATAAATTTCATTTATTATCTATTTCTAACTCTGTATAGGATATTTCAGCAAGTTTATTATTCTCTTCAAAGACATTTCTATTTATTCACATTTCGCTTGTCCTGCTTTTAGAATATCATATTACTTCATCTTTCACTCTTTTAAATTCAGTTTCTAAATTAAGTCTTTCTATATCTTGTCTATTTAATAATTCTTCTATTTTTAGAATTAAATCTCTTATTCTATAATCAAGTTTATTTATTCATCAAGCTTTATTTATCTCATTTTCTAAATACTTTTTTGCAAGTTCTTTTATTTTATTTTCATTAATTCAATCAGGAATATTATCTCATTTTACATCTATTTTATCTATTACAGATGTAAAATTACATTTTTCACTCATAAAATAATTAAATTTTAGTTATATTTCTTGTATTTTATCATAATTTAGAATATATTGCAAAAATATGACTTCCTTCAATACAATATCTCACCACTTTCTCTTTCTTGAAGTGATTTTGCTATAGAAATGAGTGTGAGAGGGGCTGCTTTGAAGAGGAATGATTCTAATTTCTATCATTTATTTAATTTAAACACGACTAGTTGATATTTAACCTTAGATTATTCTAAAGTATATTGAATGACAGTAAACTTAAATAGTAGTCCATCACAAATATTTACTTCAATACCATATAATACATTAAATAATAATTTACAAAATAATATTTTTTATAAAGTTTTGGTAAATTATAATACTTCTTGAAAGGTTGATTTAAAAATTATTTGAGAAAATTGATATAATATAATTTGAAGTAATACATCTTATATAAATATTTTATCCCCAAATACTTATTTATTTATTTGAAGTAACTATAACTATATGAAACAATGGAACGATATAATTGATTATGTTAAGATTTATAGGAAATAGATTTCTATAATAAAACATAAATTTTAAAACAAAAATAAAATCTAAGTTCAAAAATTAGATTTTATTTTTGTTTTGTGTTATAATAGAAGTAAATAAATATAAAAATAAAATATATATGGCAGAATTTGCTTCAAAAATTCCTGATAAACATAATCATAGTGAAACAATAAAGACTGTTTCTTGTTTTGATGATGCTAGAAACAGGATAAATAATGAGGCAAAATGATTTTATGAGAGAAATAAAAATAATCCTGAAAAAGTACAGGATTTAAGAACTTTTTTATTATTTCAGGAAGAAGATAGAAATATATTAGATAAAAAGTATAATACTAAAAGAATTGAAATAAAAAAAGAAACTCAAACTGAGAAAGCAAAACTATATATGTATAAAAAAATATGAATAAGTGAACATTTACAAGCTAATGATTGGTGAAATAAGTACAAAAAATGATTTATAGATTGAACAGCTTCTTGATTAGAATTATTTGAAGATTATATAAATCTAAAACCAGATGATGTACTTGAATATTTATCAGATTTAGATATAAAAGAAAGTATAAAAAATTGATATGATAAACTTGTTTCTTTAAATAGAGAAGATTTAATAAAAAATATGAAACAGGCTTGGAATGAGACTGATTGAATTTATACTATTTGAATGATTGTTTCCTGAATTTGAATTATTTGAAAATGAAAAGAGATTATTTCTTGAACTAAGAACTTATATGAAATTCCAGAATATAAGTTTCTCGAAAAACATAAAGATATTTTATGAGAAAATTTAGAATGAAAATATTATATTAATGAATGACAAAATGCAGTAATTTTACATTCTATGGAAAATCCAGATTTTGTACTAAAAATTAGAAAACCTGATAAAAATTGATTAGAGAAAGAATTTAAAAATCACAAAAAAATCTTTAATGCATATTATGAATTAACTGATTGATTAACAAATACTGATAAGTATCCAAATATAAGGATTCCAAGAATAAGTAAAATGAAAGGATTTGATGATAAATTGACTAATGAAATATTTTTAATTGAAAAAATAGATTGAGAGAGTATATTAGATAAGACAATGACGGAATTATTAAGTTTAGATAAAAATGCTAATAAAAGAAAAATTCTTGATGAATTAGAAAAAAATGATTATTCAACATATATGAAGGTTGTAATTGAAGCTAAGAAAAGAACTATGGAAAGATTGTGAATATGACCATTTGATTGATATAATTGATTCTGATGACATCATATTAGAAATATTATAAGTAAAGATATTGATACACCAATAATAAATTTATTTAGAGACATATATAAAAATTATTGATATTTACACAATGATTTTCATCCTTGAAATATTATAGTAGATTGAGATGATGGAATAATAATAGATTTTTGAAATATTTTAGAACATAAAAAATAATTATGAAAAATGCATTAAGAATACAATATAAAGAAGCTAAATTTAATTTTGAATGAGAATATAAAGAATTAAAATATAGAGCTTTACAAGAACTTTGAACATTAGAAATACAGATATATTATCTATTAACAACTTGATTAGGTTGAGATTTTAATTATGAAAGAGATATAAAAAATCTACCAAATGATATAAAATTATATGATTTAAAATTATGACAATATCTTTTAGAGTGAAAATCAAAAGAAGATTTGAACTCAATAATAGCTAATATAGAAAATAACTGAATACAAATTGAATGAGAATTTGAATTTAGCAATAAATCCTATTTAATTTTGTATAAACCAAAAATTAATTGAGATATTAATCTAAGTTATGAACAAAATATTGAAGTTACGAATGAAAGTCAAAATATTGTTTGAAAAGTAGAAGAAATATTATAATTTGTTATCTTAAAATTTATAGAAAATAAAATATGGAAAATAATCAACATCCTTTATGGGATTTAAGGTATAAATTATTTTCAAAGTTTGATGAATGAGTTCAATATGATGATATTTGACTTAGTTCAACTAAACCAGAAGAAATATCAAAGAAAGTTTGAAATATTACTAAATGAAATATAGTCTTTGATTGTTTTTGTTGATTAGGCTCAAATGCTATTTGATTTGCTTTATCTTGAAAAAAAGTAATAACTTGTGAATTAAATAATGAAAGATTAGAAATGGCAAAAAATAATGCTAAACTTTATTGAGTATACGATAAAATAACTTTTATCAATTGAAATATTTTAGATTATATAGATAAATTTGATTATGATATAGCTTATTTTGATCCTCCTTGGTCAACTAATTGAGTTTATTATTTTGATAAATGAAAATATAAATTCAGTGATTATGAAATTGATTGAATAAGCTTAATAAATTTAGCTAGAAAAAAAACTAATAATATAATATTTGCACTACCTAAAAATTTTGATTTTAATGAATTAAATATTTTTAATTGAGATTTTAACTTAACTAGAGAATTTATTAATGGAAAATTGTTTTTATTTAATCTTTTTTTAGATAAAAAAAATGATTTTTCTACTTATAGTGAATCTGTATTTCCAATAATTGAATTAAATAAATTTATACAAGATAATTTTATAAATATTTCAAAAGAATTTCCAGATTATAAATCAAAAAAAATCGTCTATAATAATACTTTAGATTATTTGAGGAATGCTTTTTTAAGAACAGCTCAAGATAAACATCAATTAGTTTTGAATTGATATCTATCTGATACAAATAGACTTATAAAGTATGTAGAGGAAAATTTTATATACAAAGATGCAGGAAATTTGGGAATAGATTTCATAAAATGACTTCATAAAAATCTATTTCCTGAATGATTTATAGCAAAAAATAAAGATACAAATTGAAGAGAATTTATACAAATGATTCCCGGAGAATTTAGAAAAATAAATTTGATTTCAAAAACTAATCCAAACCAAAATATTTATTCAAAATATCAAAATATAGAGAATAGTTTTAAAATAATTATTCAAAATTTCAATAAATCAGATAAAAGAATAGATGATATTTTATTATTTGCATCTGATTTTTCTAGAGTTCATCCTTTTTGAGATTGAAATGGGAGAACTCTTGATATCTTAACAGATTTACTTTTATTAAAAAATTGATTTAATCCTTTGTATTTATGAGATTTAAAAACAAAAGATGAATTATGATTTTATAAAATTCTTGATGAAGTTTATGAAACTAGAGATGTTAAATTATTTTATGATTTTATTGAGGCTCACAAAAACAGCTAGCTGTTATACTTTTTTATACATTAAGTAATATTATTTATTGATGGAACGATGTAATTTTAATCAGCTAAAATTTATAAAAAATAAAAAAACTTAGATTTACTAAATCTAAGTTTTTTTATTTTAATAGTTGAAGT
>JAVHPF010000104.1:0-6267 GCA_036170435.1 Patescibacteria group bacterium | reverse complement strand
AGATAATACTGAAAAAAACAAAAAAGACAAAATTTATTTCAATTTTGTCTTTTAAATAAAATATAACTAAATATTAGTTTTTAAAACAACGAATAGTATAACTATACAAACGGAATTTGCTATCAGCAACATTAATAACAGTAGGGAGAAATTTAAGGTCATTAGCACTAGTACCACTAGGTGTAGTAGCCCAATAATAAGCATCTGTAGTTTGGCTACTCATAGTACCAGTAGTCCGACTACGAGTACCGGCAAAAGGTAATAGTAGTTTATTTCACATAGATGTTCATAGAGTAGTTCCCCATCAACCTACCGTAACTATTCAAGCCCATTCTGTTTGAGTCGGTATATGATATCAGGTATTACAAGGACCTTGTCTTTGTAATACACTTCATCAACTTCACCATAAATTATCATTTTGTATACTAGACCAATCAAATGGAGAAGTTATAGCACCTCATCATATAAAAGTTATATTATTATAATAATTTCCTGGTCAATATCATGTGGTATTCACAAATGTAGTAGATGGAGCTATAGTCCCACTTGGAGTTCATCAATTATTTCACCATTGAAAGTAATTTCAATAAGAAACAACTCAAGTTCATGCAACACTTGCTCACACATTACATGCAGATAATATATATCAAGTAGAAGTTCAAGAACAAACTATTATATCTCGAGTATTGCATCCAGAATAAACACTTGTTGAAGTTAAAGTTTGTCAAGCTGTTATACATGATGCAGCAAAATTTGGAGCTACACTACAATCATTTCCTGTATATCATCAAGTACAAGCATAATAACAAGGATTTCGAGCATTTGTATTTTGCCGAGTTTGATTTATTGAAGTAGGTGTTCAAGTTGTAAAACTAGCATTTGTATAACTTGGCTGTGTAGAACAAAAATTAAAATTCATACTACATCCAGTATTTGTAACTGCTCAGTTAATATCAAGAACTTGATAAGATCAGCTTCATATACTTCTTCAGGCTTCATATATTTCCTGACAGCTAGAATATCATGGAAATTGTGAATAAGTTACTCAGGATTCTGAAAATATTGAATCAAATGTTGTGGCTGTACTTGTTGGAGTAGTATTTGCATCATTGTATGGAACATTTAGACTACTATTATTCGCTAGAAAAGTAAGTCTATTTATATTTCACGCTGTTGTTCAGCTTGCTATTTCTATATTATTATTTGCTCATGTTGAAGTTGCTAGTAGTATTGTTGGAAGTACATCTTTGGTTACTGTTTGATAGTCTCATACTAAATATGTTTTTATTGTTTCTGCATCACTTAATGGCTCTATTATTGTTGCTAGTTCATAATATCAGTTATTTTTTGTAACTGAATACAAATATGGTATTTTATAATTTGGATCAAGTGGTGTTGTTGTTATTTCTGTTGAATATACTTTGCTATTCATAAATCATTGTTTTGCTACTATATTCCCTGTTCAATTATTCATTATATTGAAATAATCTCATGGATTTGGATATGATCAATTCTTTAATTTATGATTTTTTAGGGCAGATCATAGGGCTGATATATCAGATTGTCTTGCTGTATTTCTAGATCATTCTACTTGTCATTCGTATGATACAAATGCAACTGTCGCTAGTATCGCCAATATTGTTATTACTACTATTAATTCTACTAAGGTGAAGGCTTTAACTAGATTCCCAAGTCCGGACTTAAAAAAGTCCGGACTTAATTGAGGTTTATTTATTGTATTTCTCATATTTAAATATTTAAAAATAATTTATTTTATTTTAATATTTGGCTAAATTTTGTCAAAATAGTTTTTTTATATCAATTGACTTAATTTAAGTATATTTCAGAAACAAAAAAGACAAAATTTATTTCAATTTTGTCTTTTTGTGTAAAGATCTTTAATTTATTTTTTATTATTTGCAAATGCATCCATTTTATTTTGCTTTTCTTTTTCTTTTTTATCTTTAAAATCTTTTAATCTTTTTGCTTCTATTTCTTCTCGTTTATCTATTTCTTCCATCATTTGATTTATTTTAGAAACAACAAATTCTCTAGGTTTTGCATATTTTTCACGACTAACTTTAAGTATTTTATCATATCTAGTTTTAAATACTTCTGGATCTGTTTTATATGGACTATAAGTATCAGCCGAAAATACTTTTGATGGCATACCATCAATTAAAAGTTTTGTATAAACTGAATATTTTCTCAAATTTGTCAGGTCATCAGTTGAAACTACATCAGCTCATAAAACTTCTTTAAGAATTGATGCATCATGATAACCAACCTGGAATGAAACTATAGATCACACATTACCAAAAACTGCTCATCTAACATTTTCTGTCATTTGGTCAATATATTGATTTGCCATAACTAAATTTAGTTTATATTTTCTGGCTTCAGAAAGTATCGTAGCAAAAGAATCTGTCGCAAAATTTTGAAATTCATCTACATATAAATAGAAATCTACTCTATCTTTTTCTGGAATATCAGCTCTACTCATGGCTTCCATTTGGAATTTTGTTACCATCATCGAACCAAGTAAACTTGAAGCATCTTCTCAGATTTTTCATTTTGATAGGTTTATAATAACTATTTTTTGGTTATCCATAGCCCATCTAAGAGAAAATGTATTTTTAGTTTGTCCTAAAATGTTTCTTAGAATTGTACTAGATAGAAATTGTCCTACTTTGTTCAATATTGGTCCTGCTGCTTCAACTTTTTGATTTGGAGCCATTTTATCAAATTCTCCTGTCCAAAATTTCTTAACAATTGGATCTTTTATTTTTTCTACTACTTTTTTTCTATAAACCTCTGAAGTTAACATCAAAGGAATAGACATCAAAGTGGAATTTGGATATTCAAGTAGTGCCAAAATCGTATTTCTCAAAATATGTTCAAGCCTTGGCCCCCAAGAATCAAACATTTTTTTAAATATACTTACGATTCCTGAAGCAACAAGAGATCTGTGTTCTTCTTTTACATCTTCAAGCATATTAAATGCAATTGGAAAATTTACATCAGATGGATCAAAAATAATTACCGAATTTGTTCTTTCTTTTGGAATAAGTCATAAAATATTTTCAGCCAAATCTCCATGTGGATCAATAACTGCAACTCATCTTCCCTTATTAATATCATCAACTATCATATTTTCTAGAAGTGTAGATTTACCCATTCAGGTCTTACCTAGAATATACATATGTCTTCTTCTATCATTTGGTCAAATTCAGAAATCTAGATTAGATCCTCTAAAATTTGTTTTTCAAATTGGAGTTAAATCATTTCATGTTTTTAAAAGTGGTATATTTGAAGGTGGTTCAAAAAGTCTAGATGAAACCCAATTTATACTTGGAGTTTTTACATAACTTGTAGGTAAATGTACCAAAGCTGCTAATTCCTGAGTATTTAAAATAAAGTCATTTTTAGCTACTCTTTGTTTAACTTCTTTTATGAATTCTAAATCACGACTTACATTTGTAACTTTAAAAGTATTTTTTGCATCATAAACTGCTAATGTTGAAGCAATTTCTTTTATATCAAATTTTGCTTGTAAAGTATCTTCTGAAGCACAGATTATATTTATACTTGCACTGTAACCTGGACTTCATAATTTCTCTGCAAAATATCTTGGTAATTCTGGATTTTCATTTGTTTTATCATCTTTTTTAGAATCATCTCATTCTTTAGCTTCTTCTTCTTTTTTCTTAAAAAATGAAGCAAAAATAGTTCAAATGAAAGAAAATGGCCATAAAAATGGTTTATAATATTTATAATTTGGGCTAAGTAAAAATTTCTTAGCAAAATTAGGTAAACCTCCTGAAATAATTGGAATTATATTCTTAGCTTGCTTTTTCCAATCATCATCCCAAATAGGAGAAAAATTTACTTGAAAAATATTTACTCAACTAATTGAAATTTTATTTAATCCTGAAGTAATAGAAGAAAATGGGTCCATAACTCATTTTTCTCCTGATGATTCAAAATCACTATAAATTTTTAATGGATATAAATAATGTTTTTTTTCTGAAATTTGTCCTACTGTTATTAGATTATCAGGCAAACTTTGCATATAATCTTTTTCTAATTCATTTATCTCAACATTTGAATAATGAGCATAAATCTGATTTTTTATAAAATTTTTATATGAATTTGGAACAACTAAGAAAAATCTAATTTTATTCCCAACTTTTGCTATTTCAAAAGAAAAGTTCGGTCTTTCAGGACTTGTTGTTTTAAATAATGTTTTTTTCTTTGATTCTAGTAATTTATGCACAACAAGAAGCACTTGCTCAAATGCAATTGCTCATTTCTCATTATTTTTATCTACAAGTATTTCTAAAACTACTCTCTTTTGCATAAATTATATTTTTGTTTTTTAGTATCTTCTCTTTTATTTTATCAGTTTTTTTTATTTTTAGCAAATTTTTTGATGATTTTTCAGTAAAAACCCATCCCCCTTTGGGGACTTCCCTTGGCCCTAAAGGATACACCTTCGGATAAAAGGGAAGAAATAGAACAGAAAAAGAATAATAAATGTTCTGTTTCCTCCCTTCCCAAGGGAGGTGGCTGAAAGCCGGAGGGTTCTTACTAAATTATGTAAACTTATTTAATAAGTTTAAAAGTTCTTTTTCAAATTCTATTGCTTTCTTATTTAAAAGGCTTTCATTAATATCCGCTATATCATGAGCAAGTTTATTTCTAAGTTTGTGAAGCTCCCATATATTATTAATATTATCTATTTCTGATGGATGTTTTTTTAAAATATCTGCAAATGTTCAAGTATATCAAACTTCTTTAAGTATTGTATGATAAAATTTATCATATTCTAAAATTTTTTCTCTTGCAGAAAAAGATGGATGAGAATACTTTTTGATTCTATCCAAAAACATTTTTTGTTTATCTTCATCTAATTTTTTTTTGAATTTTGCTTTAAAATAATAAACTCAAATTATAGCTAAAATGAAGAAAATAAAAATCCACAAAAACAAATTATAGGCAATATAAAGCAAAAATTCAGTGAAAAATATATAAAGCATTTGTAATATAAATTTAATATAATAATTTTAGCTATAGTAACGCTATAAAGTCTTTTTGCAAATTTTTTGACAAACTAATAATAATTAAATATAATCAACCCACTTTATATATTTAATTTTTTATAAATATGGTTTTAGAAAAAACAAAAACAGCTTCTAAAAAAGCCTTTACTCTTATAGAACTACTTGTAGTTATTACTATTATTGGTATTCTTGCAACTGGCGCAGTTTCTGTTTATACATCTCAAATACAAAAAGCTAGAGATACAACAAGAATTAATGATGTAGATGCACTGAAATCTTGAATAGAACAATACTATCAAGATGCTAATGGATATCCTGATAAATGAGCTGCATTTTCTTGAGTAGCAATTTATACTCCAAAAATGCCAAAAGACCCAAAAACAGGACAAGCAAATTGAACAAGTTCATTTGATTATGCATATAATGTAAAAAATGACTGAAACTGAGTACTTAACCAAGAATATGAAGTTTCTACAGCTTTTGAAAACGCTTGAACAACTACATCAAAAGCATGAGGAGATGGCGGTAGTGATGCTAATAGATTAGAATTTTGAATAGATTTAACTAGTATAAATACAAATATAGCTTGAAAACAAGCTCTTACAAGTTGGGTATGAACACCAGCAAATGTGACAGCAAATTCTTGTGTTGCACCTGGTTGAACATCTGTTGCTGCATGAATAGCATGTGATACAGCTTGAGCTTGAACAAATGTTATGATTATAAGATAGTTTTAAATAAAAAAGAAAGCAATTGCTTTCTTTTTTATTTATTTAAAATTCTGAAGTCTTCTGACTATAACTTATACTTATGAAATCTATATCATAAACTTGACTTAGAATCATAGAATGAAGTCTCATGGATACACAAATATCTATGAGATTTTTTTTGTATATTTCGTAAGTATCAAACATAGAATTTGTTATACTAACCTTATCTTTCAAAAATTGTTTCAAAAATTCATAGTCATTTGCAAGTAAATCTGTTTCATGAAAACTATGTGGAAGTAAAATTACTTCTCATCCGCTTGAAATAATTAAATCAATAAGTTCTGAAATTTGTTTATTTTCATTTTCTAATTTTCCACTTCTAAAAGCAAGTCATACTTTCTTCCCTACAAAATCTATTTCTCTAAATTTTTCTATTTCGAAATTACTAGCCTCCAGCTTTAACCCCGGGGTTTTTAGAACCCTGGGGTTTTTAG
>JAVHPF010000103.1:5000-6311 GCA_036170435.1 Patescibacteria group bacterium | reverse complement strand
GCTATATTTAAATCAACATTTAAGTTCTGTTTATAGTTTCAAACCTTTCAAATTGATACTATATTTATATTTTCTGTAGCGAATTTTTCTCGTGGATTATCAGATTTTAAATCATAAGTAAGATTAGTATTTCAAGCATTATATAGAACCAAATAATTATCCGTAGAAGTAAGTAAAAAATTTTCTATAGTTTTAGTTTCATATACAAAATTATTTGATCAATTTATATTTTTTGCTTCTTTTGATAAATTATAATTAAATCTTCAAGTTCAACTTATTCCTCAATTATTTCCTATAATGTTCCAAACTAAAGAATTAGCATCTCATGATTTAATATCTAATTTTGGTTTACTTAAAGAAATTAATGGATAAATAGCATAATTATTTGAATTTAATAATTTATCAAAAATTCAAGAAGATGTAGAATTTATATCATATCATATTAAAGTTTTTTTATTATCGCCAAAAACTTCACTAATTTTTTTTATTCAAAGTCCTGGAAATATATGTTCTTCATATCAATAATTATTATCTTTTACTTTTTTCAAAGCTAATTCCATAGATCATTCTGCTCGTGAATAGGCTTTTAGATAATCTTCCATTCATCTAGTATCATACATATTTTCTAGAATAAGCTTAAAAACTCATGCAACAAGTATAATTATAAATGAAGTCATAAGAAGAGCTAATACTACAGAATATCAATCATTATTTTTTTTCATAAATATTTTTTATTTATCGTATAATCTTTCAGAAACTGTAGTTTCAAATACTATTTTATTTGATTCTATCAAATTTGTTTTTATTCACTTCCCTGTTGCTGGAAGTATAGTGAAATTTATAGTTACTTTTGGTTCGAAATCACGACTTATATAAAATTTCAAATCACTAAATTGGACCCAAGAATTTGAAATTACATCTTGTCATGAAGCCGATTCTCTTATCATAGAACAATTATCTTTTATATTAGAACAAGAATTCAAATCAAAAACTTTAGTAAAAATACCACTAAGTGCATCTTTTTTAGCTAAATAATAATGATTTTCTCAAAGGTACAAATCATTTCATGACATATATAAAGAATCACTAGGAAAATTATGACAATCAGTTCAAGTATCGCATATTTTTATGGAATTTTTTCTTACATCTTCAGAAATAGTTTCAATTATATTTTTAATATTTTCTTGCATTAATCTATTAACATCAGCCTTATTACTTAAATCTGAAGCTAAGAAAAAAACAGCAAAAACAGAAACTAAAACTATAGCAAGTATAGTTATAGAAACAATTACTTCAATTAATGTAAATGCA
>JAVHPF010000103.1:2277-4900 GCA_036170435.1 Patescibacteria group bacterium | reverse complement strand
TCAGTTGTATCAATAGAACCTGATTTATAAGTCAAATCATCAAATTTTATATACCTATAAAAAATAGTTTTTTTAGTAAAATTAGTATCACAATAAGAATATTTATTTTCTGTGTCTAAACAAAGTCTATAATTTTCCATTTTATCTAAATGCGATATTCATTCTCAAAAATTATTTATTTTTTCTATTTTTACAGGGAATTCAGATATTACTCAATTAAAATTATTCCAAACTTTATAATAAACTCAAGTTTGAAAAATATTTTCTAGAGAAGAATAATCATCAGAATCAGAACTAGAAAACTTTGGATTTATTTGGTTAAATTTATGTATATTTTTATAATTTGAATCTCTAATATTTCTAACAAGTTCTATTCACTCTCTTGCTAAATTTGCTGCGACTACCCTATTTTTATTATCCTCATTCATATTGAAACTTGATTGAAGTAACATATAAACAGATAGCATTCACATAGTAAAAATAAAGATTCCTATAAGAACTTCTATAATTGAAAAAGCAGGTGATTTAGAATAATTATAATTTTTCATATTTTTTAATAATTTAATATTATTTCTTTTTCTTCTCAAATAAGTCCTGCATCTTTTAGATTATATGATAATACTTTTGCTAAGTTAAGAGCAATTATATCCTCATTTGTAAGAGAAAAGTTCAAAAAATCTTGTTTTTCTTGATTCATTTCTCAAATATATAATCCTGCAATACTTCCTCTATTTATTCATTTAAACATTGCTTTCACTTCTCCGGCTTCTCTAATTGGTGGAATAAAATAAATTTTCTCTCACATTCTTTTATAATCAGAACCTCTCCACATCAAATTTTCTATTTTTACTGAAGCTGATAGTAGTACTCGAGAAAAATCTACTCTAAAACAATTTATATCTTCTCTCATAAAACCTAAGTCTTCATAATATTTTTCTAAAATATCCAATTCTTCTTGAAGAGTTATTCAAACTATATGTATTTTTTTAGAAGTCTTTATAGCTTCATCAAAAAGATTTTTAAAGATTTCTAGCTCATCTGCTCGAGAATAAACATTTGAATAAATTGCATATTTTTGTCAGATATTTTTCTCTAATTCTTCATTTTTCCTAAGTTTAAGTAAATCTTCCATAAAAATAATTTGAGTATCATTTCTAGAAACTCCAAAAACTTCAAAAAGAAATCTTTTATCAAATAAGTTTTCATCAATGTTTTCTATACTGTTTTTTCCTACTTTTTTCATATTTTATATTTTATCTCAATTATCTCTTTTTGCTAATTTTGCTATTTTTTCTTCTATTATAGAATTTATTTGTTCTCTAGTTTTTGGAGTTTTACGTAAAAGTTCCAAATCAGAATCCTTACCAATTAATGGTTTTTGTTCCTTACTATTTGGTGCAACATAATCTGATTGTCTTTCAAAACACATAAAATAAAAAAGTTATCAATTAAAATCTCCTTTATCCTTGATACTATAAACACAACCGCAATAATTTTGTCTATAGATATTATTTTCTCTACAATACTCAACACTTCTCAAAAATCAATTATTTTTTCTAAACGCAATTTTTAGAAATTCAAGTCATTTTTCAGCGCTGTGTTTGTCTCAATATTTAAATAATTTTTCCAAATCTTTGTGAGGAGAAGTATTTAGTGTAGAAGTCCATAATTTTATTCCTAGTTTTTCAGCTTCTATAGCGGACCTTCTTAATCTCATATCATAACACTTACTGCATTTTTCTCACTTTTCTGGAGTATGTTCTAGTCATTTTATTTCACGGAAAAAGTTCTCTACATCATATTCTCAAATAATATATGGAATATCTTCTATTTCACATACTTTTATAAAAGCCTTAAGTCTCTTATCATATTCTTTTTTAGGTTGAATATTTGGATCATACCAAAAACAAGTTATATCATATTTTCATTTCAAATCTACAATTGGAATAGTAGCATCAGGCCCACAACAAATATGAAGAAGTATTTTTTCTTTTTTTTCAAGTACAGCTTTTACCGGTTTATATGAAGTTCTATGAATTCCTGTAATTTTACTCTTATCTGACAAATAATCTATATGTTTTTTTGTTCCATATCATTTGTGATTTTCAATTCATAAATCTGGATATAAACTAGCATAAGTATCAGTTAATTTATCTCTAAAAACTTTTGCGATTATACTTGCCGCTCATATTTCCAAGACTTTTCCATCTCATCCAACTACATAAATTGGCTGAACATCAAGTTCCTCAAAAGCATATTTATCATTTCAATCAACTAAAACAGATCAAATATCTTCTTTTTTTATCTTTCTCAGAAGTTCTACTATTGCCCTTCTCATTGCTTCTTTGTTAGCTTTTTTGATATTTATTTCATCAATTAGAAAATTATCCACAACTCAAACTCCAAAAAATACTTGTGGCTTTTCTCATCTTGATAATTCAATTAATTTTTTAAATATTTCTTCTCTTTTTTTTTCAGTTAATTTTTTACTATCGTTTATAGTTTGAAGTAGAATTTTATGCGGCATATTATCTGGATTAAAACAAAGAGCTCGTGCCACAACTGGGCCAAGCCAAGGTCATCTACCAGCTTCATCAATTCATATTTTATATTTATTTAGCAT
>JAVHPF010000103.1:0-2177 GCA_036170435.1 Patescibacteria group bacterium | reverse complement strand
TATTTTATAAAATAATTATTTTTTAACAATTTTTTTTAAATTAATTTGTTTTTTCTCTATTTTTTTTTAAAATTAGAGAAAATACAGAAAGACTTGAGTTAAGTTTAAAATCTAAAATCAAAAAAACTATGGATGCAATTAAAAAAATAGTTCAAGATATAGAAAAAATGAAATCAGAAAAAAAATATGATGATGCTATAAATCTTGTTCAAAATTCTCTGAAAAAATACAATGATGATTATAGACTTTATGAAGAATTAGCTGATATTTATCTTTTTTTAGGTAAATTAGAAAAAGCTCTAAAAGCTATAAATTTCGCTATAGAACTAAATAAAGATTCTGCAACTTGAAATTATCTAAAATGATTTATTTCTTTGGCTAAAAATAATCCAAAAGAAGCTCTGATATTCTTAGAAAAATCAAATTCAGTTATGCCAAATAATTCAGAAGTTTTGAGAAACCTATGATGGGCATATAATATGGTAGGTGAAACTGCTAGAGGGATAATGATTTTAAAAAGAGCATTAAATATTTCTCCAAATGATCCTCTTATAACTGAAGATTTAGCAATGGCTTTAATATGAGTATGAGATTTGAAAGAATGAAATTCCCTACTTGAAAAAATTTGAGCAAGTAAACAAAAAATCAAAAGCTAAAACAAAAAGACTAAAGAAAAAATCTTTAGTCTTTAATCTTTAATTTATTAACTAAATATAAAAATGTCTTTTATAGATAAACTTCTTCCAACAAAAAAAATACTTGTAGTAGATATTGGTACATACAAAGTAAAAGCTGCAATTTGCGAACAAAAAAATGGTAATTTTGATATAATCTGATATTGAGAAAAAAGACAAGAAACTTCTGACATTATTCATTGAGAAATCTGAAATATAGAATGAATTTGCGAGACTATTGAAAGAGCATTTATAAAAGCAAGTTTGGAAAGTGAAGCAAATCCAAAAGACATGATTATCAACATTCCAACAAGTCATATTATAAGTGAAGTAAATAAAATCAATTATAAAAGAGACTCAAAAAATACTGGAATTGATTTGAGAGAATTGGATGAAATGATAGCAAAAGTAGAATATTTATCTCTAGAAAAAGCTAAAAAATCTATAACAGAAAAAACTGGTTATCAAGATATAGATATGAAACTTATAGTTAGTAGTATTACAAAAATGACTATAGACTGACAACAAGTTACAAATCCTATTGGTTTTACCTGAGAAAATGTTTCTATTTCTACTCTGAATATTTTCATTCCTCTTTCAAAATATAATCTACTTCAAACTATTTGAACTTATTTAAATAAAAATATAGTTTCTATTGTTCCTCTAGAATTTTCTATTCCTAAGCTTATAGAATACACAAGTCTTAGTTTTGAAGATGTAATTTTTGCTGATATTTGAAATACAAAAACAACTATAATTGTACAAAAATCTGGTTCTATAACTTGATTTAATAGACTTGATATTTGAACTAATGATTTAATAAAAGAAATATCTGAGACTACTTGAGATTTAACAGTAAATATCATAAAAAATCTTGATGATAATAAAAATTATCTTGATGAGAAAAAGAAGTTTTTTGATTTGTGGAAATCTGGTTTCATAATAGCATTAAAAGATGTTTTATGAACTGATGTTAGTCCTTATAAATTATTTTTAACTTGAGGATGAAATAACTTATTTATGAGAGAAATGCTTGAAAATATAGATTTAGCTCAAGAATGACTAAAATCTGTAAAAGCAAACTTTTTAGTAATAGACAAAAATGTAGTTGATGAAATTACATACATCAAAAATGATTTTCTAAAAGATAAAACGAATTTAAATCTACTTTCTCAAGTAATTTGTGCAAAAGAAATAATAGCAATCAAAAAAGATCCAGTAGCTGAAGTACTAAAAAAAGTAGTGAAAAAAATTGAAAAATAATATACTCTTCCCTAGCCTAATTTCTAATATATATATTTCTATGTTTATAGTAATTGACTGAATCGATGGTTCTGGAAAATGAACTCAAGTAAAACTTATTGTAGAACATTTAGAATCTATTTGAAAAAAAGTAAAAACTCTTGATTATCCTAGATATGATGAACAATCTAGTTTTATGGTGAGAAAATATCTAAACTGAGAATATGGAAAAGAAGTTTCAGCAAAATTAGCTTCTATTTT
>JAVHPF010000102.1:4882-6438 GCA_036170435.1 Patescibacteria group bacterium | reverse complement strand
AAAGATATTCTAAATTCTAGATTTGAAGAATTTGCTGAATTACATGAAAATCCAGACTTAATAACTAAATTTAGATTAAATACTTTTTTCCCTTCACTTGATGGAAAGATAGGATGAATGAAAGGTTGAGATATGCTGATTCTTGCAGCTAGACCATCTATGGGTAAAACAGCTTTTGCCCTTAATATAGCTCAAAATATATGATTTAATGGTAAAAATGTAGCTATATTTTCTCTAGAAATGAGCAAGGAACAATTAACAGATAGAATGATTGCATCAGCTATGTGAATTGATTCTTGGAAATTATCTAAATGAGAGCTTGCTGATGAGGAATTTATGAGAATTGGTGAAGCTATGGAAAAAATCTCAAATTCAAATATTTATATAGATGATTCTGCTTGAGGAAGTCTTATAGATTTTAAATCAAAAGCAAGAAGACTAAAAATGGAAAATGGACTAGATTTGATAATTATCGATTACTTACAACTTATGAGTAATGGTAATAGTATGAACAGAGTACAAGAAATAAGTGAAATTTCTAGATGAATAAAATCTTTGGCTAGAGAATTAAATGTTCCAATTATTGCACTAAGTCAATTATCTAGAGCACTTGAATCAAGGCCAGATAAAAAACCTATACTTTCGGATTTGAGAGAATCAGGGTCTATAGAACAAGATGCCGATGTTGTTATGATGCTTTATAGAGAAGAATACTATGATGAGTTTACAGATAGAAAATGAATGACAGATGTTTTAGTCAGAAAAAACAGAAATTGACCAGTTTGAAATATAGAATTAAAATTTGAGAAAAAATATCAAAAGTTTTTTGAGATTGAAAGACAAAGAGAAGAGTTTTAAAAACTCTTTTTTCTTTATAATGTAATATTAATGTTAAATTATAAAGAAAAACAAAAATTTAAATTTCACTTTTTTAGCTTTTTTCATATAATTAGTCGGCTTTTAAAAAATAAATAATATCTCACAAATGATAGAAACAGTAATCAATAAAATTTTTGGTGATCCAAATGAAAAAAAAGTTAAGGAATATAGACTAGTTGTAGAACAAATCAAAGAAAAAGAACAAGAATTTGAAGGAATGAACTTAGAACAAGTTCAGGCAAAAACTGCAGAATTCAAATCTATGTTTGAAGGATTGTCTCTTAAAGAAGATTCTGAAAAAATAAGAGGGCTTTTAAGAGAACTTAGAGTTCCAGCTTTTACTATTGTTAAACAAGCTTGTAAACTTATAAATGGACAAAATTTCACTCTTGAATCAGGGAAAGAAATAGTTTGGAATATGATTCCTTATGATGTTCAACTTATTGGTTGACTTGCTATCAATGATGGGAATATTTCAGAGATGAAAACTGGTGAATGAAAAACTTTGGTTGCAACTCTTCCAGCTTATTTAAATGCGCTTGCTTGAATTCCAGTGCATATTGTTACTGTAAATGATTATCTTGCAAAAAGAGATAGTGAAGAAATGGGGGTTTTATATAATGCTCTTGGATTAACTGTTTGAGTAATTACTCATAATCAACCAAAATTTGAAAAAA
>JAVHPF010000102.1:1747-4782 GCA_036170435.1 Patescibacteria group bacterium | reverse complement strand
GCTCTTGGATTAACTGTTTGAGTAATTACTCATAATCAACCAAAATTTGAAAAAAGAGATAATTATATGAGAGATATAGTTTATGCTACAAATAATGAACTTGGTTTTGATTACCTAAGAGATAATATGGTTATCAAAAATACTGATAAATCTCAAAGTGAATTATTTTTTGCTATTATAGATGAGGTTGATTCTATTCTTATTGATGAAGCAAGAACCCCTCTTATTATTTCAGCTCCAGATTCTGAACCTACAAAAAAATACTTAACTTTTTCAGCATTAGCAAAAACTTTGGATGAAGCTACTGATTATAAATTAGATGAAAAACAAAAAGCTTCAACTTTAACTGAAGAGGGAATTTCAAAAATAGAAAAAGCTTTGGGAGTGGAAAATATCTATATTTCAAATCATTATAATGATCTACATCACATTGAAAATGCACTAAAAGCTAGAGCGGTTTATAAAAGAGATAAAGATTATATAGTTCATAATGGTGAAGTTTTAATTGTTGATGAATTTACTGGTAGAGTTTTGGCTGGTAGAAGATATTCTGACTGATTACATCAAGCTATAGAAGCAAAAGAATGAGTTGAAATTCAACAAGAATCAAAAACTCTAGCTTCAATTACTTTTCAAAATTATTTCAGACTTTACTGGAAACTTGCTTGAATGACTGGTACAGCAAAAACTGAAGAAGAAGAATTTTACAAAGTTTATTGACTTGAAACTATAGTTATTCCTACAAATAGATCAATTTCTAGAATAGATGAGGCTGATTTACTTTTCAAAAATGAAAAAGGGAAATATGAATATTTAGTTAAACTTATAGCTGAACTTCATGAAAAATGACAACCAATTTTAGTTGGTACAGTTTCTGTTGATAAATCAGAATATTTATCAGATTTACTGAAAAATGCGAAAATCCCTCATAATGTACTAAATGCTAAACAACATGAAAAAGAAGCTGAAATAGTAGCTGCTGCTGGTCAAAAATGAGCTGTAACTATTGCTACAAATATGGCAGGTAGATGAACTGATATCAAACTTTGAGAAGGAGTTGTAGAACTTGGATGACTTATAATAATAGGTACTGAAAAACACGAAACAAGAAGAATAGATAATCAATTAAGATGAAGAGCTGGTAGACAATGAGACCCATGAATGACTCAATTCTTGATTTCACCAACAGATGATATAATGAGAATTTTTGGTGGAGATAAAATGTTTTCAATGTTTAATTCAGCAATGTTTGCATCTCTTCCAGATGATGAACCTTTAGCTCAAAGCGGTATGCTTACAAAAAGAGTAACTTCAGTTCAAAAACAAGTAGAATGACATAATTTTGATATTAGAAAACATGTTTTGGAATATGATGATGTTATAAATAAACATAGAGAAATTATTTATTCTAGAAGAAACAAAATTCTAAATAGTGAAAATATTGACTCTGATATCCAAAAAATGATTAGAGAGGAAATTTCTATTGTTGTAAATTCTAATCTGAAATGAGATAAAGCATCAGAATGGGATATTCCTACTTTAGTAAGTGCAGTAAATAATTTTATCTGAGAAGAAATTATTGATTCTAAATTGGCTCAAGATATAAATGAAATAGTTCTAGTAAATGAGTTAGTTGATTTTATTTCTGATATTGCAATTATTTTCATAGAAGCAAAAAAATCACTTTTTGAAAATGTAGAACAATTTTATGACTTAGAAAGAAGAGTGGTTTTGGCTGCTATAGATGAATTATGGATGAATCATATAGATGCTATGAGTAAACTAAGAGAAGAAGTTGCTTTTGAATGATATGCTCAAAGACAACCACTTGTAGTTTACAAAGAAAAAGCATTTGAAAAATTTAGAAAACTTATGTGAGAACTACAATTCAGAATTACAAAAGCTATGTTTTCTCTTAAACAAAATGAACAAGTAGAAGAAATAGATTTATCTCAAGTATGACATGAATTTACTCCTGAAGAACAAGAAGAACTTCTTAAAAATTTAAGAAATTCTCCTACACAAGTATCAAATGCAAATCCACTTTTTGCAGATCCAAACTTGTGAAAACAAAAAATAAGAGTGTAAAACAAAAAAACTGTATCAAATTTGATACAGTTTTTTTGTTTTATAGTTTTTGACAGTAAAGAAGAGCAATATTTTTAGGACGAGTTTCTGTTCATCATACATTAGCTGTAGTAGGCCAATTATCAATAGTTGCTCATGCTCATTTTGCAGGAGCGTAATAATTGGATACTTGAGGAGTGAAAGAATAGGCTTGTATAGTTACTGAATCTAATCTATGACTATGACTTTTAAAGTCATCAGTTTGATAATCTCATAAAGTTCTAGCAATATCTCTAGAATTAGCATCTCATCAAATTCATCTAACAAAAGCTCATCTTAAATCAGGAGTAGAATTAGTTCAATCAGCTACTATCCATCAAGTTGGACAAGATGCTAGATTGAAAGATCAAATAAATCAAGTTGGGATTGAAGTTCAAGAAACTCTAGTATTCAGATCATTTTGATTTGCAATAATATTATTTATTAGTGAAGCATCAAGAGTTTGTCAATTTGAAACAGTACTCATACTTACCCAAGCTCCATAAACAGCTCATATTAATCATAAGGTTCCAGCAAAACTAATAGCTATAATAATTCATTTTTTTATATCTTTTATCATATTTTATTGTTTTATACAGTAAAGAAGAGCAATATTACGAGGACGAGTTTCGTTTGAAGTTCTAACTACTCTGGAAGCATCAAAATTCATTGGTCTCGAATCATAATCAACTGAATTTGGTCATCATATTCAAGCAGATCAAAAAGCCATTGCTCATGTAGGAGCTCAGCTGACTCAGGTGTCTCAAGGTATATTTCAAGCAATAATATTTTGTATAGTATCTGTTTGATATGATGCTAATATTCTTCCAGTATCAACTCACCTACCATTATCGAGCCCTCTTATAAATTCTCATCTTAAATCAGGAGTTCAAGGAGTTCAATCAGCTGGAATCCATCAAGTTGGACAA
>JAVHPF010000102.1:0-1647 GCA_036170435.1 Patescibacteria group bacterium | reverse complement strand
TCTTAAATCAGGAGTTCAAGGAGTTCAATCAGCTGGAATCCATCAAGTTGGACAAGATGCCAGATTGAAAGCCATTACTGCTCATGTTGGTACTGTCGCTGCTACTAAACTATTCCATTTTGTAGCATCAAGAGAATCTCAATTACTTGCTATTAATCAATTCCAGGCATTTACTCATAGTACTGTTATTGAAATTATAACTAGAGTACTAATAATATATTTTATTTGGTCTTTCATATATGAATTTATTTTAAATTTTAAAAATATTATTATAGAGTACAGCTTCAAATTAGAGAAGATCAGAAAATACATCAACTTCATACAGTAACACCTGTTCATAATGCATTTAAAATTGCTCATCAAGTTCAGCTTGTTGTATCTGTATTTGATTCATATATAATTAATCATGAAGAATATGATGATAGATTAATTGTTCATGAATATACTTCTTGTATAGGATTTTTTTGATTATCTGTTAAGGCTCATATATTATCTCACAATACATATGGGAATCTATTTAAATTATCTGTTCAAGCTGAGTTAGCTTGATTTAAAAAATTATAAGATAATATAGAATTATTATTTTCAAGTAAAGTCATTAGTTGATATTTACTTTTATCTATATTCGTTATATAAGTATAACTTGTTCAGTCTAAAGGATCTTTAAATTGAGAAGTTCATTTTAAACTTCGTAAAACAGTATCTCAGACATATCATTGGTAAGAAACTCATGAAACTGTTACATATTTGATATCTGGCATAGGAAGTGTTCATTTCCTCGTTTTATATATTTCTAAAGCACTTCTTACTTCTCATAATTCAGCTTTTCTTTTACCATCTCTAGCATCAAGAGTATAAGATTGAAAACTTATAAATCATATAGTAGCTAAAATTGCTAATATAGTTATAACGATAATAAGTTCAATAAGTGTAAATCAATGAATATTGATTTTATATTTTAACTTTTTATTTTTTGTTGCCATTTTTCTGTAATTTAAAATTTATAAAAGTACTATTATTTTATTCTATAAAAAATAAAAATCAAATACAAATAGCATTTAAAAAACGCTATTTGTATCTATACTATAGAAACAAACTTTTCTATAAAATCTTTTATATCATATTTTTCTAATATTTTTGAATAATCGGGAATCTTTTTATTTTCTTTTAATTTTATAATTTCAGTTTTTATTTCATTTATACTCATTGGATGAAAATATGAAATAGAATCTCAGAAAATATTTTTTAGATTTTCTATATTACTAGAAATAATATTTTTTTTGAAATAAATTGCATCAGATAATTCAAAAGGGAAGCTTTCATAAAGACTTGGATATACTATTCCTGCAGATTCAAAATAGTAAAAATATAAATCTTCTTCTTTTATATCAGATAAAAATTTTACTTTATTTTCTATTTTATTTCTCAAGATTATTTCTCTAAGTTCAACTACATTTGCTATAGATTTATCAGTAAAAACGAGATCAATATTTATATTATCAACATTGTTTAATCTAGCAACAGCTTCAATAAGTCTAGTAATATTTTTGTTTTGATTATTGAAAATTCCAGGATAAATAACATAATCATTTACTATATTATATTTCATTCTAATATCTATGAAATCTTCGTTTTTTCTGTTTTTTA
>JAVHPF010000101.1:0-6457 GCA_036170435.1 Patescibacteria group bacterium | reverse complement strand
CAACAATAGGATTTATGAGTTATTCATCATATACTAGTGATGCTCGTGATGCAAATAGAACAACAAGTCTAGATGAAATCAGAAAATGACTTGATATATATAGTGCAAAAACATCAAATTTACCATCACCAGAAAATCCAGTAAATATAACAGCTAGTTGAGTTATAATTTGATATCAATGAACTTTTTGAGATACACTGTCTTCTACTATAAAAATATCTCAAACACCACTAGATCCATCAGATAATAGTAAATATATCTATGCAACAAATGCAACAAAAACAAAATATCAATTACTATGATATTTAGAGAATCAAACCTCATATAATCCAAGTATTACCAATCAAGCTTATGCAATAGATTATACTACTAGAAAATTCAAAACATTTTGAGATAAACTAGGAATAATACTTAATTCAGATAATTCTCCAATATCGAGTAGTGTAGAAACACAAACTGGAACAACTAATTATAATTTAGTATTTTCAGATACTAATTCTTATACTCTTAGTTGAAACTTATTATCAGTAATTCAAGCTTTTAGATGAGATAAAAATTTAGTAAGTTTAGATAATACTCTAGTATGATACTGGGATATGGAAACTCTAACAAATAGTTGAACGCAAACTGTTTTAAAAGATTTAAGTCAGTATCATAATAATTGAGTTTGTTATAATGCTCGAACAGCTGTAAATTGTGGAACTTCATGACTTTGACCACAAATAGTTGATTGAAATTGAACTACTTGAAAAGCTATGAGTTTTGATTGAATTGATGATAGTATAAGTATTTATTGAGTACAACAGGTCGCAAAATTTACTATTATAGCAAAAGTTAAATATAATATTATTACAACACCCATTAGTATCAATCAAGAAATACTTTCATTTGATTGATGAAGTGAAGGATCTTATTTTTTTAGACTTGATTCGGCATTAAATGAATCGCCCAGAACCTCTATGTTTATATATGATTGAACAACTCCTGAATTAAGATCTAGAACTTTAAATATGCAGGATACACGAAATACATATAATTTTATATCTAATTTTGATTGAAATATATTAAAAATATTTCAAAATTGAATTTTTCAATCTCAACAAACTCGTTTGCCAATTAGTTATATTTGAAGCAATAATTATTTATATTTATGAAGAGCCGATTCTAGTATTAATTTTTTAAATTGAAATATAGACGAAATCCATATTTATAACCAAACACTTTCAGATTCAGCAATAAAAGCAATTTATGATACTACTAAATAAAAAAACAAGCTGAAATCTAAAAAATAATTAAATCTTAATATAAAATTTTATGAAAATAATATCTTGGAATGTAAACTGAATAAGAGCTGTTGCGGGGAAATGATTTAGAGAATTTATCAGCGACCAAAATCCTGATATAATTTGTGTACAAGAAACAAAAGCTTTTGAAGAACAATTTCTGAAAGAAGTTGGTGAAATAGAATGATATAATTATGTTTGGCATACTTGAGCTAAACCTGGTTATGCTGGAACTGCTATTTTTTATAAAAAAAGTTTAAAAGCCATTGATACAAAAAATCATTTTGAAGATATTGAACATTTCCATGAACACTGAAGACTTACTGAATTAAAACTAGAAAACTTAAAAATAATTAACTGATACTTCCCTAACTGATGACAAAAAGTTACAGAAGAAAATATGCTTGATTATAAACTAGAATTTTATGATAAAATCATAGACTATTCAAATAAAATAGTTGAAGCTTGAGAAAATCTTGTAATACTTTGAGATTTCAATATTGCTCACACAGAAATAGATATTGCAAGACCTGAAGATAATAAAAACAGTATTTGATTCTTACCTATTGAAAGAAATAAACTTACAAGTTATCTAGAAAACTGATATACTGATGCTTTTAGAAAAGTAAATTGAGATAAGAAAGATGTTTATAGTTGGTGGTCATACAGAGCTTGAGCTAGACCAAGAAACGTAGGCTGGAGAATAGATTATTTCTTTGTTTCAAATTCTATAAAAGATAAAATAAAAGATTGTTATCATTTGACTCAAGTTATGGGTTCTGATCATTGTCCTATAGTTTTAGAAATTGATGTATAAAATTTATATAAAATATATAACTTATATAATAATTTTTAAATCCTACTTTTATTATGACTTTTACAGAAACTACAACTACTTGATATTGAACAAGAATATGAAATTCAATTAAACGAGTTTTTTTTTGAATACTATTTATAATAGCGTCTTCTATTTTATTATGGTGGAATGAATGAAAAAGTGTTGATATAGAAAAATCACTAAATGAATGACAAAAAATAACAATAAAAGTTGATTCTAATTCAATAAATAAATCATTAGAATGAAAATTAGTTTATGTAAATTGAGAAATTAAAGGGCAAAATATTTTAAAAGACAATTTAAGTAATATTGAATCTAAGGCAATAAAATTAGAAAGAAAAGTAGAAATGTATCAATGGATAGAACATAAAAACACTAAACATCATGATAATACATGATGAAGTCATACTACAACAAATACATATACATACAATACAAAATGGAGTGATAAAATAGAAAATTCTAATTCTTATAAGGAGATATGACATGAAAATCCTAATATAATTAAATTTTGAAGTGCTAGTTATATAAATAATAATAAAATATGAATTTATAATATATCTGAAGAGTTTATAAAAAAACTAAATACTGATACAAATATACAATTAATACAGAAAGATGTTAATAAATTTAAAATATTAAATAAAGAAAAAAATGCTCAATTAGAATGAAACTATATTTATTTATGAACTTGAAGTTCTATTAATCCTAATATATGAGATATAAGGATAAGTTATAATGAAATTTCTGAATGAGAATATAGTTTAGTATGAAAACAAGAATGAGATTCTATAAAAAATTACACATCCTCTAATTGAAATGATATTACTTTAATAGAAAAATGAAATGTAAGTATTGAAAATATATTTACAAAAGCAAAAAATGATAATAAAACTATGACTTGGATAATAAGATGAGTTGGACTATTTCTGATGTTTGCATGATTCACTATGATTTTTTGATTAATTACAGACATACTTATGATTTTACCTTTTTTTGCAAACATTGTTTGATTTTGAGCATTTTTATTATCAATAATATTAACTACAATTCTTTGATGATGAATAATTATTATAGCACGGATATTTGTTAGACCATTATTATCAATATCTCTAGTGGTATGAATAATTTTAATCACACTATGAATAATTAGATTAAAACAAAATAAATAATTTATAATTTATAAAACATGTACAACATATATTTTTACACAATAATCGCAATTTATATAATATTTTTCGTATTTGATAAAGTTGTGGATTACTTAAATACTCTTAACTGGTCAGATAAATTACCAGAAGAAGCAAAATGAATTTACGATGAAGAAAAATACAAAAAATCTCAAGATTATGAAAAAATTAAATTTTCCTTTTCAAAAATAAGTTCTGCTCTTAGTTTCATTATAATGATTTTAGTTTTGATTTTTTGATGATTTGGATTACTAGATAATTTTTTGAGAAATTTTATAGAATCTCCTATTTGGCTTTCTCTTAGTTTTTTTGGAATAATTATTTTGCTTCAAACTATTATTTCACTTCCATTTGCATATTACTCTACTTTTGTAATAGAAGAAAAATTTGGATTTAACAAAATGACGAAAAAACTTTTTGTAATTGATACTATAAAATCTATTATTCTTACAATGATTTTAGGATGATTAATTTCTTCTATAATTATCTATATTTATCAAATTTTTGGAACAAATTTCTGGATACTTGCTTGGATTTTCATGACTTGTATTTCTATGTTTATGATGATGTTTTATTCAACTTTAATTGTTCCCCTTTTCAACAAACAAACTCCACTAGAAGACTGAGAATTAAAAACTGCTATAAATAATTTTGCTGCAAAAGTAGGATTTAAACTAGATAATATTTATGTTATAGATTGATCAAAAAGATCAAGCAAAGCAAATGCTTATTTTTCTGGAATTGGCCCTAAAAAAAGAATAGTTTTGTATGATACACTTATAAATGATTTAACAACTGAAGAACTTGTTGCAGTTTTAGCTCATGAAATAGGTCACTATAAGAAAAAACATGTTTGGCAAATGCTTGCAATGTCGATAATTCAAACAGGATTTATGTTGTTTTTATTTTCTCTTATGATAAATAATCTAGATATAGCAGAAGCAATGAATGCCAATCAAGCAAGTTTTCATATATGAATGGTTGCATTTTCTCTACTTTTTACACCAATTAGTTTAGTACTTGGAATATTATCTAGTATTATGTCTAGAAAAAATGAATATGAAGCTGATAATTTTGCAAAAACTAATTTTGATGCAAAAGAGCTTATAAATGCTCTAAAAAAATTATCTGTAAATAATTTATCAAATTTAAGACCACATAGAATATATGAATTTATTCATTATTCTCATCCAACAGTTTTAAAAAGAATCGAAAATCTTAGTAAATAAAAAATATTGCTATAAAAGCCCAAAAAAGAGAGATTTTATTTCTCTTTTTTGTTTAAATTGGATTTTTGAATATAATGCAAAACGAAATTAACTATTAAAAAGAATTAAATGACAGATAAATTACCAGCAAATTTCTATGAAAGACTAGAAAAAATATATTCTAAATCAGATATAGAAATAATTAAAACTGGTTTTGAAACTCCAAAAAGAAAAACCGTTTTTAGAATAAATAAAATCAAATGAAATAGTGAATCAGTTTTAGCTGAAATAGAAAAAGCTGGATTAAAGCTTACAAAAATAGAATTCTTGAATGATGCTTTTATATTAGAAAACTGAATAGAAAGAGATTTATGGAATCTAAATTGTTACAAAAATTGAGAAATATATATTCAATGAATTTCTAGCCAAATTCCAGTTTTGTTCCTAGACTTGGAAAAAGATTTAAAAGTACTTGATATAACTTCTGCTCCAGGGTCAAAAACTACTCAAATACGAGATATTATGGAGAATACTGGAGAAATTACAGCAAATGAATTAAACGCTCTGAGACTCGCTAAATTAAATGCAAATATTGCTAAACTTGGAGTTACAAATGTAAAAACTGTAAAATTTGATGCAAAAGTTTTGGCTAGCAAATTAGAAGAAAATAGTTTTGATAGAATTTTAGCTGATCTTCCCTGTTCTGCTGAATGAAGAATAAACTTAAATACTGAAAAAACTTATTCTTTTTGGTCAGAAAAAAACATCAAAGCAAATTACTATCTTCAAAGAGAAATTTTAAAATCTTGCGTTCCACTTCTAAAAGAAGATTGAATTCTAGTTTATTCTACTTGTACAATAGCTCCAGAAGAAAATGAAGCAATAGTTCACTTCCTACTTTCGAATTTTCCAGAACTTCGCATAGAAGAAATTAGCTTGAATTCAGAATTTACTAGACCAGGAATAAAAGCTTTTGGAAAACAAGTTTATAGAAAGGATGTTGAAAAAACTTTGAGATTTATTCCAAACACAACAAGTGAATGATTTTTTATAGCAAAATTTAGGAAAATATAATTATATAAAAATCTATTAAAAAAAATTGTCAAAGCATATTCATTCAAAAATTTTGTTTTTATTTAAAATCTAAATAGAGTTTATTAAGTTAATAAAAATAATTATTTAAAAATCATGAAAAACGTTTTTAAATTTAATAAATTAATTATTCTAATTTTGTTATAAACAAACGGAGGGCTTTTGCCCTCTTTTTTATTTTTATAATTTTGTTATATATGGAAAATATCGATACAGAAACAAATTATAGCTCTAAAAAGTTAGTTTGAGAAAATAAAATCAGTAATTCAAAAGAAATTTATAATTTAGCTACAAATAGGATATTAGAAGAAAATATAAGAAAAGTATTTTTATATTTTAATAGGTTCAAATCATTTGAAATGTCTTGAGAGAAATTGATATTAAAAAAATGATTTGATAGTAATTTATGAGATATTTTATGGGAAATATATAAAGATACATATTCTTTAAATGAAAATTTAGAGGAACAAATTTCCAGTTTTAAATATGAGGAACAAGATGCTATTTCCCTACTGGAAGAAATAATGGAAAATATTTGATTCAAAAGATTTTTAGCTGAATATAAAAATACAAAAGAAAATTGAAATGAAAGCAAAATTCCAGGTTTTTTAAATTTTATTAATAAATTTGAAAATATAAAAATTATTAATTATACAGATTTATGAAATAACGAAGCTGATATATGTATTTACCTAGAAAAATTTATAAAAAATTCTACTAATAATTTTTGCTTTTATGAAGTACTTGTAGATGATAAAAAACATATTCAAAAAATTATAGATAAAATCCCAGTTTGAATAAAAAAATATTTCAATAAAGAAGATTTCACTTGAATAAGATATTATG
>JAVHPF010000100.1:0-6510 GCA_036170435.1 Patescibacteria group bacterium | reverse complement strand
TTGGGGAAAAGAAAAAAGTAAGAGTTGTTTTAATTGATTTAGAAAAAAATAAAGTTCAATTATCTATGAGAGGAGTGTAGGGAATAGTTTTAAACCGTTACAAAAAAAGGTAGTGAACGCGGGCCCGCGTTCACTACCTTTTTTAAAATTAATTTGCTAAAATAAAGAAAATAATTATAAATCCATAAATAATTTATACGTAAATTTATAGATAAATCAATGGTTAAAAAAGTAGAACATCATGAGTGAAATATAGATCATTCACAAGTAGAACATATTTGAGCTAAAATATTACACAAACCAAATGTTGTTCAAAGTACTTTGGATATAATATGAGATGAAGATTATTGGAGAAAAAGAAGTTGTGCATTTTCATGTTTACTATTTTCTCTAAATCATTTTTGACTTGATTTAGATACAAAAGAAATTCCAAGTTTTGCTGATAAAGATTTCAAATTTTTTGATTTCAAATCATGAATTGAAAAATCTTATAAATATTTCACAAAAGTTAGTTGATGGAATAATTATGCAATACTACAATTAGCAAAAGAAAAATGACTTCATTGAAAAGTTTATAATAAAAAATTATCTTCAAAAGATGAATTTAAGGATTTTATGGCTTCATTTCCAGGAGACTCAACTCTTATTATGAGTATAGATTTTAGATGAGAAATAGAGGATAAAATAGAAAATTGAAGTCATTTAGTTACTTTTGCATGATTTTATGGGG
This sequence comes from Patescibacteria group bacterium, assembly GCA_036170435.1. GTDB lineage: Bacteria > Patescibacteriota > Gracilibacteria > BD1-5 > UBA6164 > JAQVPN01. The sequence continues at coordinate 5,780 of JAVHPF010000100.1, read as the reverse complement.
AAGAACATATAATTGCAAAAAATCCATTTTCTCAAAATGAAGATTTCAAGATATATAGACTTGATAAATTTGTTCCTTCTATGAAATGAAATTTGATTGTACTATCAGATACTAAAACTGATGAATTTGATGCTTTTTCTGCAATATATTTTGATGAAGAAAAATGAAGATTAGTTCAAAATAATGATGATTTTTTTACAATTGAGATTTCAAATCAAAAATTTGTAAAAATAGAAAAAAAAGATATATTCTCAAGTGATTTAAAACTTGCTTTGAAAAAAATAAATCCTGATTTGAGTAAAGAAAATTTACAAATAGCAGTTGAAAAATTAGAAAACTTAAGAGAATATTATATCCCATATTTATAAAATGAAAGAATCAATCCTAAAAATAATTTATGCATATTTGGCTTTGTTATCTAGAATTTATGTTTCTAGAACGGGGCCTTTTATTGTGTGAATAACTTGAAGTGTATGAAAAACTAGTTGTAGAATGATAGTGACTCAAGTAATGCAAAAATATTTAAAATGAAAAAATATCTATACTTCGCCAAAAAATTTCAATTCAGAACTTGGTTTGGTTTTTTCCATTTTCCAAATAGAAGAATATAAATCTAGTATAAAAAATTTATTAAAAATAACTTTTAATATTACAAAACAAGCTTTATTCTGAGAAAACAAATATGATATTCTAGTTTTAGAATACGGAGTAGATCATCCAGGAGATATGGATTTTTTAACTTCAGTAGTGAAACCAGATATTTGAGTTTTTACTAAATTAGATTATATACATGCCGCAAATTTCCCTGGCTGAAAAGAACAAATTTGAGAAGAAAAATTCAAGCTTATGAAAGCTTCAAAACAAAAAGTATATTTAAATTATTTAGATGATTTTCTGAAAACTAAATTTGAAGAGATAAATGGTGAAAAAGATTTTTTTGCAAATTTAGATTATAGTTTGAATTATGTAAAAGAATGAGAAAAAGTATATTCTTTACTTGATTTCTGAGTTCAAAAAATCAAAACAAACATGCTTTGAGATGAAAATATGATTTATATAGAATTAGCTTATAGAATACTCGCAGATATTTTTGCGTATGAATTTGAAGATGAAGAACATATAGAACTTACAAATCAGCCGGGAAGATTTTCTATATTTAAATGAGTAAAAGATTCAATTCTAATTGATAGTACTTACAATGCAGGGCCAGAATCTATGAAGAAAATGATAGAAAATACTTTTTTACTTAGATGAAAAATATTTTCTGATTATAAAATCTGATTTGTTATTTGAGATATGAGAGAATTATGAGCATATTCTCGTGAAGAACATCAAAAAATTGCAAATATTTTGACTTGAGCTGATTTAGTTTTAAGTATTTGAGAACAAACAAAATCATATTTTCCAGAAACTATTAAAAATTTTACATATTCAAGAGATACGTGAATTTACTTAAAAGAAGTTTTAGAAAATAGTGAAGAAAAATATTTGATTTTATTTAAATGAAGTCAAAATACAATTTTTACAGAAGAGGCTTTGAAGCAAGTTTTGGAAAATAAAGATGATAAGGAAAAATTAGTTAGACAAGATTTTATTTGGAGAGAAAAAAAGAGAGATTACATGTAATCTCTCTTTTTTTTAAGAATAAATTATTTTTTCTACTAATTCTTGATTTGTTCTATTTGTTAATGCCCATGATTTAGGAACTATAGATTTATCAGTCATTCAAGGAATTGTATTTACTTCAAGAAAGTAAATTTCATTTCAGTTAACAAGGAAATCAACTCTAGAAAATCACTCGCACTTGAAAAAATTATATATTTTTATAGCATTTTCCTCTAATTTATTTTTTAGAGAAAGTTCTATTTCTGGCCAAGTTTCTATGATTTTTGGTTCGCTTGAATATTTGTTATCAAAATCAAAAAAATCTCATTTATTTACTTTTTCTAATTTCATTATAGGTAGAATTTCATCTCAAACTATAGAAACACTATATTCATCGGCACTAATAAATTCTTGTACCAAAATATCGTCTTCTATATTATCTTCTATAATTTTTATTTTATCCTCAAAATCAGCTTCATCTTCTACTTTGTAGGTAAACATAGAGCTTCATCATTTATTTGGTTTTACTATTTGTGGAAAATTTGTGATTTCAGAAATTCATTTATATAAATATTGTTTTGGGATATTTACTCATAGTTTTCACGCTAATTCATTTGTTACAAATTTATTTAAACATATTGCATGAGTTTCAAAAGGAGAAAAACTTGTTTTTATTCATAATATATTTAAAAATGCGAATATTTTTCAATCTTCTCAATATTCTCAATGAAATACAGGAACTGCTAAATCATATTTATTTTTATTTTCTAGAAACAAATCTAATTCTTCAGGAAGAGTATAAAAATCAAATTCTCATATCAAATTTTTTTTAAAAAATTCGGCACTCCTAAGGGCTATTTCTCTTTCAGAGCTTGTTCATCAAGAGAGTATTACTATTTTTTTCATTTTTAAATTTATCAAAATTATAAAAAATAAAAGAGATTAAAAATCCCTTTTAAAATTTCTCTTAATTATTTCCAGCTAATAGCTGAAACTGGACAAGCAGATATAGAATCATCTACTCATTTATCAGAATAATCATCTTGTGCAACAACTACACTCATTCCTTCGTCATTTAAATCAAATGCATCTGGAGAAATAGCAACACAAGCTCCACATCCTATACAAGTTTCATTTACAAAAGGGGCTTTTACTCATTTTACAGCTAATGCTTCTCTTTGTTCTTCAGTTAATAAAGTCATAATAAAAATTATTTAATTAGAATAAAAAAATCCACTTTATGGTGTATCTCTCATTTTTGTATTTCTTGCTATGTAAGCATTTAGGACAGCCCGCCAGCCTTGTGAAAAAATAAATTCTCAATTCGGACTAACTTATTAAGAACCATCCAGTTTAAAAATTTTCTGTAAGAAAAAAAATGGGCAGAGACTTCAAGCCTATAAAGTAGACTAAACATGTACATTATATTTTTTTTATATTTATTGTAAAATTTTTTTTTCTTGTTAAAATGAAGCTAAGATTAATATTAAAGTTGAAATGCACATGTTTAAACTAAATTTTATAAATACTTCAGCATTTGAAATTGATACAAAAATTCTTGATAAAATTAGGAAAACTATAGATATAAATGTAGAAATTGCTCAAAAATGAACTTTAAATTTAGTTTTTGTATCTGACACAGAAATTCAGAAATTAAATAATGATTACAGACAAAAAGATTATGTTACTGATGTTTTAAGTTTCCATTATTTTGAAGATTTTTCAGCTCTGAAATCTACAGATATTGCGGGAGAAATTATTTTGAATGAAACTAAAATTAAATCTCAAGCTGTAGAATATGGACTTTGAGAAGAAAAAGAATTTTATAAACTACTTATTCATTCTATTCTTCATATTATTTGATATGACCACGAAGAAGACACAGAATATGAACTTATGAATTCGTTAGAAAATATTATTTGGGAAGAAATATTTGAAAAAAAGACTAGTTCTTAGTATAATAAAGCAAATTAATTTTTAAAAAAAATATCACGTGCAATATAAAATTCCAGTTCAGATAGAAAATGAAGATCCAATTTTACTTGGACTTAGTCTGAGACAGTTGACTATAATGATGATTTGATGAGGAATAGCCTATCAAACATTTAAATCTTTAGAACCAAATATGTGAAGTGAAGTAGCTTTGGTTCCAAGTATAATTATTGCTTCAATTGCATTTTTAATAGCAGTTTTTAAAAGTCATGAAATGACATTTATTCCTTTTGTTTTATCATTTCTTCGTTTAAATATAAATGCAAGAGAAAGAAAATGGGATAATTGAATAGATAGTTTTGGGGCTTTGCAAATATGATATGTAACTCAAGAAAATAAAAAACGAGAAGAAAAAGTAGATTTTCAAACGAAATTGGATAAAATCAATTCACTTGAAGATAAATTATCAAAAATATAAATTAATAAATAAAAAATGTCAGTAAAACGAGCTAAAAAAGATATCCAAGATAATAGCACTCAAAGATATTTGCCATTTTCTCAAATCAAAGAAAATATTGTAGTTATGAAAGACTCTTCTGCTAGAGTTGTTTTGAAGTGTTCTACTATTAATTTTCAGCTTAAAAGTACGGAAGAACAAGATGCTATAATTATGTCTTATCAAAGATTTCTGAATTCTATTGATTTTCCTGTAGAAATAATGGTTAGATCTACAAAACTTGATATAGAAGCCTATTTAAATAAATTATCAAACCTTGCTGTAAATCAAACTAATCCACTTCTTCAAAATCAGACTTATGAATATATTGCATACTTAAAAAAACTTATAGAAGTTGCACAAATAATGAAAAAAGATTTTTATATGATTATACCTTTTGATTATGTAGAAAATAAATCTGTAAAAGATAATTCATTTTTTTGAATGTTTGCAAATTTTTGGAATTCTATAAATTGAAAAGATGATATTTTGAAAATCAGATCTCAAATAAGAACTTTCTCAAATTTAAAGAAATGACTAGCTTCTAGAATAAATACAGTAAAAACTAGTTTAGAAAGTATCTGAATAAGAGCAGAAGAATTAGAAAAACATGAGTTAGTAAAATTTCTAGCTGATTATTATAATCCAACTATGGAAAATTTTGTTTCAGTTAAATCTGATATAGAAAATTATAATTTAACTTAAAAAATATGTTAAAAAATCTAATAAAAACTTTGTTTTTTACTGCTTTCTATTTTTTTCATAATCTAGTTACTTTTGCTGATGCTGGAATCCTTGGATGAGTTTCAGAAAATCAACTTAGAACAGGGGAAATTCATACTGATGATTTACCAAATATTATAAAATTTGCAATAGATTTTCTTATGGGTTTTGCTGGAACTATTGCAGTTATATTTATTATTATTGGTTCATATCAAATACTTTTTTGATCAGTTTCTGGTGATAAATCAAAATGACAAGCTACAATTAAATTAGCTCTTTCTGGTTTTGCACTAGCCGCTTGTGCTTGGATTATAATAAAAATAGTAATAGATAATTTTAGTTAAGCTACAAAATCCCCCCTACCCCCCTTGATAAGGGGGTGGCGAGGAACGAGCCGGGGGATTTTTTTATTTTAAATATAACCTTACGAAAAAATGATTTATTCTTGGATTTTTTCAACTGAAAAAGTGAGATGAACTTCTTGGTATTTAATTGCAGCAACTGTTATGATTGCTTTTGTTATTTGGGGTTTTGTTTCAAAAATGTATATGATGAGTATTGCTATACTTCTTGTTTCGGGGATTTATTTTTTTTCAGAAAATAATTCAGATCCAGAAATTACTGTACAAATAAGTAATCTTTGAATAAAAGTGTGAAATAATTTTTTTGATTTTTCAAAAATCTCATCTTATTCATTTATTTATGAAGATGATAAGGCCGTATTACTCAGATTAAAATTGATAAATAAAGGTTTTAAAATAGTAGATTTAAAAATAGATAATGATATTACTCTAGATCTAAAAGCTATACTTCCAGATTTTATTGCCGAAGATCCAAAAGAAGATTTCACAACAACTGAAAAAATTATCAGACTTCTAAAATTATAATTATTTTCCTTATATTCCCTCTCCTGTGAGGAGAGGGTTAGGGTGAGGTCTTTTTAAACTTTATTTTTAGCTTTAAAATCCATTTATGTCAAAATATTTACTTAGATTTTTCTTACTGATTTCTGCAAATTTATTTG
>JAVHPF010000099.1:23044-25075 GCA_036170435.1 Patescibacteria group bacterium | reverse complement strand
AGTAGCACAGCAACTGTCATTGCACCAACTCAACCTGGAACTGGAGTAATCATACTTGCTTTATCTTTTAAGTTTTCAAAATCCATATCTCAGTAAATTTTTCCATCAAGATAATTAAATCATACATCTATCAAGATAGCATTATCTTTTATCATTTCTTTTTTTATTATTTTAGGAACTCAAGTTGCTGAAATAACTATGTCAGAATCTAGAGTAAATTTGCTTATATCAGGAGTTTTGCTGTTACATGATATTACAGTTGCTCAAGCATTTATAAGCATTGCAGTAATCGGTTTTCATACTATATTACTTTTTCATATTACTGTGACTATTTTTCCAGATAAATTTATATCATAATGAGCAAATATTTCAATAATCCCACTTGGTGTACAAGGAACAAGTCAAGAATTATCTCAAATAAGGATTTTTCCTTGGTTTATTGGATGAAATCAATCTACATCTTTTGTTGGATTTATAGCATTTATTATCTTTTTATCATCAATATGGTTTGGGAGAGGAAGCTGTACTATGAATCAAGAAATATCAGAATTATTATTTAAGGTTTCCACTTCTGCGAGTAATTCATTTTCTGAAATACTAGTTTCAAATCTATATAAATTAAAACTTATTCATACAAATTCTGCCCATTTTTTCTTTTGTTCTACATACTTTTCGCTTGACGGATTATTTCAAACTAAAATAACTCCAAGACTTGGTTTTTTCTCCATCTGTGAGATTTGTTCTTTTAGTTTTTCATATATTTCAGCAGCTATTTTTTTTCAATCTATTATCATATTTTTGGTTTGTTTAGTAATAACCCATCCCCTCGTTCCTCGGTACTTCCCTTGAAAAGGGAAGAAATAAAATTTATACTAAATTATCTATAAATTTCTCCCCTTTTCAAGGGGAGTCCCCAAAGGGGGAGGGGTTCTCCAGTCATTATATTTATAATTTCACTTTTTTAAAGTTTTTCATATAATTGTTTAAAATTTAAATATTAAAATAATTATTTTATGTCTAACAGAGTTTTATCATTTCTGATACTTTTTGTAATTTTTGGAACTTTAATTGGAGGATATTTGTATCTTTTTGTTTATTATACAGGGACTTTAGTTTTGGCTTGAAATCAAGCTAATTTTACAGTGAAATTTCATAGTGATACTATTAAAAAAACTATAGAAGTAAAATGCGTGAAAAATATTTGTGAAATTCCAAAATTACCACCACTTGATTTGACTTATACTATCTCAAAAGAAGGATTTAAAGATTTTATTTGAGAAATTCAAATTCCAAGAAATGCTAAAGTAAATGCAAATTTCATATTAAAAAAACAAACAGTTTTAGTTCCAGAAAACATACTAGAAAATACAGTTACAAAGAATAAAATAGATGAACTTAGGGCTTTATGAACGATAAAAGAAAAATATGCTTATTTTGATATGGGTGATTTAGGGATTTATTATTTTGAAGAAAATACTGATTCTTTGGCTCTTTATAATTCATTTTCTGGAAATGTAACAAAAATTTATGATGTTCCAAAAGTAGATAAAGAAAATTTAGCTATTTCACTTGTAGCCTCATTAAAAAAACAATTATTTATAGAAGCTTGAGATAATAAATATGTTTATGATATAGATAATGGGAATGTTTATAATTTTAGCTTAAAAATTCCTGTAAAATATGTAAAAACTCTAGATTTAGCAGGAAATTATCAAATAGTTACTGAAAAATGAGTATTTTTATATTCAAGTAAAACATCAAATTTAGAATATGTTTCTATGTTTTCTGATTTTATTTACTATGACGATTCTTCTTATATTTGAGTGATTTTTTCGGGTGAAGAAGATAAAAAGAAAGATTATTCTATTTCTTGAAATAACAATATAGTTCTTTATTACAACTATAAAACAAAAGAAAAGAAAATACTTATGGATACAAGTATAAATATTTCAAAAATTATAAAAGAAGGAGAAAATATTTATGTTTATGATTCGGATAATAAAAAATATTTATTAAAAGTTGGAGAATAAA
>JAVHPF010000099.1:0-22944 GCA_036170435.1 Patescibacteria group bacterium | reverse complement strand
AATATAAAATAATAAAAAATATGAAACTTCAAGATTATTTAAAGTTTGATGAATATAACAAATCTTATTTCAAGGTAAAGATTACTCCTAAACAAGCCAAAAATGAATTTTTTGCAGTGCTTGAAGATGGAACTTTGAAAGTCAGAATAAAAGCTGTTCCTGAGAAATGAAAAGCAAATAAAGAAGTAATTTCTTATTTTTCGGATGAATTAAATATAAATAAAAAAAATATAGAAATAATTTCTGGAACTACAGATAGTGTGAAGATAATAAGGATTTCTCAAAACTAAACTTGTAAATTTTTGAAAAATTCTTATTTTAAGAGTAATGATAGCAATGATTTAAATTACATATTTTAAGATATATAATATTATGAGCAGTGAAGCAAATACTCTTGGTCTACAAGAACAAATTAAAAGTATAGCAATTGATTTCTTATCTAGACTTGAATTAGTTATTGAATCTATAGAAGTGGAAAAACGAGAAGCTAATATTTATGATATAAAAATAAAATCTCCAGATTCTCCAATTATTATAGGACATTCTTGAGAAACTCTTCGTGATTTGAAAAATATTTTAAGTATGATTATAAATAAAAATGTAGAAGAAAAAGTTTTTATTCACATTGAAATTAATGATTATATGGAATCAAAAGATAATAGACTTTTTGAATTTGTTAAATCAAAAATTGATTTCGTTGAAAAATCAGGAAAAGAAGTAATTCTTCCATTTTTTTCAGCTTATGAAAGAAAAAAAATTCACTCTTATGTATGAGAATTAAAAAATGATAAAATCATTATAAAAAGTGTTTGAGAAGCTAAAGAAAGAAGAATGCATATTTCAAAAAAAGAAATTAAACTTACAATAGATTTAAATTGAACTGATATATAAAAAATTAATAATCCCCAGTCTTTTAGCCACCTCGCCTTTCTAAAAGTTGTATTAATATTTCTCCCTTTTTCAAAGGGAGTACCCGAAGGGGGAGGGATTATTTTCTAGAACTAAAATTACTCATGAAAACTAAAAAAATTAAATTACTTTTAATTCTCTTTGTAATTATTTTTATAATTCCAGGATTTATTTTCCTATCATTCAAAATGGGGACTATAAATTATGCAAAACATAGAGAAATTAGATCAAATGTAGTATCTCATCCAGATTTATTGCCAAATAAAGAAATGGCAAAATTAACGAGCTTTTGATTTGCTAATGCTAGAGCTGATTTATATTGGCTTGAAGCAATACAATATATTTGATCGAATGCTATATCATCTGAGTACAAAAAATATTTATATCCAATGATAGATATAATTACTCATTTAAATCCTTATTTTGAACATCCTTATATTGTTGCGGAATTATTACTTCCAGAATATAATGAAAGGTATGAAAATAAAACTTTAGCAGAACAAAATAAAGATATAAAAAATGCAGAAGCTATTTGACTTAAATGAGTAGCTAATTTTTGTGACGCAAAAAAAGTAGCAGCAATTAAATGAGAGTATAATTTATCAAAACTTTGGTCAGAAGAAAAATATAAAAATCCTTGTAAATCCTATATGATTCCATATTACTTGGCTTATATATATTATCAATATCTACATGAACCAATAAAAGCAGCTGATTATTATAAAGTAACTAGTGCAAATACGGATTCTTTAGAGTGATCAAAAATCTTGGCTGCAATTATGCAAGGGAAGTGATGAGATAGAGAAAAGTCTATAATTATGTTTTTGAATATGGCAAAAACAGTTGAAAATAATAAATTATGTCAGACTTATGCTTCAAGTTTAGAAAAAATAATGTTACCAGTTTTTAATTGAGATTATAAATTGACTTGAGAATTTATAAAAGCTGTGGAAAAAAATAGAGAAATTATAGATAAGGCTTTAAATAAATGACAAGATGAAGAAAAAACAGTACTTGATGATACAAAATGTATAAGTTATATAAACAAATCTGTTAGAGAAATAAATTTATATTATTTAGAACAGGCAAATAAAAAATATAAGGTAGATAAATGAAATAACGCAGTAAATGCAAAGGTGCTTTTTGATGCAGGGTATATAGATTATTTGCCAGTTGATTTTCAAAAAAATAAAGACAATATTATTATCTATAAGTTTGATGATAAGACCTGACATTTTGATTATGAATTAGCTTCTTGATATTAGAAATAAAATAAATCCTGAAATTTCAGGATTTATTTTATTTTATCTCAAATTATTTTCTGCATATCAGATTTCAATGGAGCTATAAATTCTACTATTTTTTCATATAGTTTAAAACTGAGTTTGTATGAATGAAGAGCTTGTCTTGTAAGTCAGTATTTTGTTTCTACTTCCTTATTTACTTTTAGATTCCCATAAACTTTATCTCAGATTATAGGGAATCATATTGAAGATAAATGTACTCTTATTTGATGTGTTCTACCAGTTTCTATTTTTACAAGTAAAAGAGAATATTTATCATCTATATAATCAAGTAATTCCACATTTGTAATAGCAATTTTTCAGTTTATAGGATTTTTAGTAGTCATTTTGATTTTATCTATCGGATGTCTTCATATAAGAGATTCTATTCTCATATTATTTTCCTTTACTATTCAAAAAACTATAGCTAGATAATATTTATCAACTTCTCTTTTTTGAATTATATCTTGCAGGTAATGCATCATAGAATCATTTTTTGCCACCATAATCAGCCCAGAAGTATCTTTATCTAATCTATGCACTATTCAGGGTCTTTCTACTCCTCAAATCGAAGCTAAATCTGTTGTATGAAAAAGTAGAGCGTTTACTAGAGTTCAGCTTTTACCATTTTCTCCTGGAACTGGATGAGAATTTACTCAAGGATCTTTATTTACTATTATTATATTTTGGTCTTCATAAACCACTTGTAAATTCATATCTTCAGCATTTACATCAAGTTTTTCTAATTGTATTTCTAAACTTATTTCATCTCTATTTTTGATTTTAATATTTTTATTTACTACTTTTTTATTTATTTGTACTTGTCATTTATCAATCATTTTTTGGATATATGCTCTAGAAAAGTCTCAAAAAAGAGCTGATAAATACAAATCAACTCTTTTTCATTCTTTTATATAAGTACAAAAATTATAAATCATTTTTTTATTTTTATAAACCAAATTGAGATTTCAAATCTTCTATTTTCTTTTGTTCTTCATTTGATGCTTCTGCTTGCTTCATTTCCATTCTATAAATATCACCAAGTTGAATCCATTCTTCTTGTTGTTTTGCAACAAGTTTTTTGATATCATCTGGGTGTTCACCAGCTAGTTCTCTGAATTTTGTTCTTTCTTCTACAAAAACTTTAGTTAATTCATCAAATTGAAATTGAGAAAGAGTAGGAACAGCATCAATTACTCTTTTCTTTTCGGCAGTATTAAGAGAAAGAGAATGTTTAAGTAAGTCTAAAAAATTAGCAGTATCAATTTCAATTTCTACATCATGAAGATTTAGTAAATCTAGTATTATAGCATCAACTTGCTCATTTGTTATATTTATTTCAGACATTGTATAGAGAGTATTATTAAGTAAATATCTGCTATATTATAACTTTAAAAATAATTAGTCAACATCAAATAAAAAAAAATGTGTAAAATTTTTTCTTTTGTTGGAGAAATATGCTATAATTAAGTAAATATTATTTTTTAAATATTAGTTATGGCTGACAATGTATTTGACCCATCAAAATTGAATCTTGATTTAGATGCGGATAAGGCAAAAAAAGACGAAATAATTCCTGAATTAAAAGAGGAAGAAACTTCTGTTCAGGAAAAAGTAGAAGAAGTTTTTATTCCAGAAACTCCCACTAAAAAAGATACAGAGTCTGATTCTTTGGAATCATTTTTAAGTGATTTAGAACAAGTTACTACAAATGAAACAAAAGTAGAGGAAGAAGAAAAAGATATTTTGTCTGATATTTCTACTATTATTACTGATCCTAGTTTACAATCTGAAGAACAAAAAGCTGAAATTCAAGCACATAAAGAAGAAGAAATCTTAGATATAGTTCCAGAAAAACCAACAACTATTTTTGATATGAATGTAAATTCTATTGATGATTTGATAAAAATAAATCTAGATAAAGGCTATGATTTTTTCATAGTTGAGCCAAAAGATGATTTAGTAAAAGTATCTTTTAGAAAAGATTGAGTAGAAAAAGAATTCAAAAATATCAAATTTCCTATTTATTCAAATTTACTTATCAAAGCTAAAACTCTAGCAAAAGCTAATTTAGAAGTATCAAGCATTGAACAAAAATGAGAAGCTGATTATACAGTTTTATGAAAAGCTTTGAAATTAACTATCAAAATTGTTCCAAGTAATGCTTGAGAAAAATTTTTCATAAAAGCTATTTTATCAGAAAATAAGGCTATTAAAGCTGGAGCAAAAAAACAATCTAATATTTCTCTTGGGCAAGCTGCTACTTTTCTTTGAGCAATATTTGTTATAGCCCTTATCTTGGGTTCAGCATTTTTGACTTTTGTCATTATGAATGCTCATACTATTGATGATGTTAGATTTTTTCGTGGACTTGGTATAAGTCTATGAGATATAAATAATTTCTTACAAAAACTTTCAACAATAGTTTTTTCTATTTTGCTTTTTATTGAAACTATATTTCTAGTTATCTTCATATTTAAAGCATTAATAACAAAAAAAGAATTTAAAAAACTTAAAACAAAATATACAATTTTAGCTGTATTTTTCTTAATAATTTCTTTTTCTACTGCTTCTGCATGGATGCTTGTTGATAAGAAAATAAAATCACTTCCAAATTGGCAAGACGAAATTTATTGAGATATTCAAATGCTTGATAATGATAAACTTTTGACTTGAAAATTTGAAAGAGATGCAACAATAATCCAAGATTCTAGCAATCTTATCGGACCAGTTACCATAAAATATGATTTGAGCAGATTTGGAAAAAAACAAATGGATGCTTGATTTAGAATTACAAAATTTATTTGGGATTTTGGAAATGGTGATACAAGTGAATCACTTAATTCTGAATTTATAAAAACATTTGATAAAACAGGAATATATAATGTTAAATTAACAGCAGAAGGAACAGATTTGAATTGAGAAGTGAAACAAGTTCCAGTTCAAAATATTCCAGCTGTAAATATCACAAGTACTGTAAATATTACAGAAAATACTATGCCAAATTGAGGTAAAACTGTAGTTTTTGATGCAAGCGCATTAAAAGATTTAGGTGAATTACAATGGTACATGGAAGATGATTTATCAAAACCAATATTTACTTGACCAGTTTTTAGACCAGCAAAAGTTTTCTTTGATCGAGCTTTAGTTGGATTATATATTAAAAGAGAAGGAAAAACTGATACTAATTTAGATAAAGTTTTCTTAGTAACTTGAGATAATGCTTCAGGAATACAAGGGCAAATAAAATATGAACAATCTCTTGATAATGATTTGAAATTTAATTTTTCAGTTACTGACCCAAAATCTGATTTTGGAAATGGTTTCATAAAACAATTTAAATGGGAAATAGGAGCTGATATAATTACAAAAGATGCAGATTTAAATGATTTATCTAAATCATCAGAAATACAATATACTTTCAAAGATTATTGAGATCAAGATGTAAAAGTAAGTTTGATTGATTCCGCTGGAAAAATAAAACAAATAACACAAAAAATTACATTAGCAAAAAAAGTGAAAATGCTAAATAAATTAGCTATAACAAATTCTGATGGAGATAAAGTTGATTATGATTATACTGATTTAAATAATGAATATACAATAAAATCTCTTGGAACACCAACTACTCTTACTATTGATGCTAGTGCTGTAAAAACAGAACAAAGCATTTATATTTTAAAAGATGTAAATTGGGATACAAATTGAGATGGAAAAGTAGATAAAACTGGGAAAAGTATAGATTTTGATATAAATACTCCTTGAATTATAAATATGTCAGTTGAATATACTTTTTTCAGAATAAATAAAAAAACTGATGAAATGAAAGTTAAAGAAATGATAAATATTGAAGCTGTTGAAAAAGATGAAAATTTATCTCTAAAAGTTGATCAGGATAGTGAATATGCACCAACAAAAGTTTCTTTTGATGCATCAAGCTCTAAAGTTAAATGAGAAGATATAGTAAAATTTGCATATGATTATGGAGATGGAACTCCAGTTGATGTTAGAGATGCTATAAATCCAGGTCATATTTACACAAAAGATTGAGATTATACTGTTAAATTAACTGTTACTACAGCTACTTGAAAACAATATAGTATAGAGAAAAAAGTTATAATAAAACCTAGTCAAAAAACTGCAAAAATAGATGTAAGTTTAAAAGAAACTACTACTTTTCAAACTATAAGTTTTGAATCAAAAAATTCTATTGGGCAAGTTTCTACTTATTCTTGGGATTTTGGTGATTGAGAAATATCATCGGATGCAAATCCATCACATGCATATAAAAAAGCTGGAACTTATAAAGTAAAATTAACACTTGATTTTGCTGATAATAATGAAATGACTGACGAAACAGAAATCACTATTACAAATTAAATAAAAAAATAGAGTTTGAAAACCCATCCCCTCGTTCCTCGGGACTTCCCTTGAAAAGGGAAGAAATTAAAATATGTAAAAAATTAGCTTCAAAAATCCCCCTGCTCATTCTCCGCTTCCCCCCTTATTAAGGGGGACTTTTTGTTTGTATTTTCTCAAAAAATCTATATATTTAGAGAAAATAATAATTAAATATAAATAATGAGAATATTAGTTTGATTATCAGGTTGAGTAGATAGTGCTGTTGCGGCTTATTTGTTGAAAAAAGAAGGACATGATGTTACTGCTGGTTTCATGATAAATTATCTAGCTCCAGAAGGGGAATATTGTCCTACAAAAGAGGATATAGAAGTTGCAAGAGAAGTTGCAGCTTATTTAGATATTCCATTTTTCACTTTTGATTATGTTGAAGAATATGCACAAAAAGTATTAGATTATATGTACGAATGATATCAAAAATGAATTACTCCAAATCCAGATATAATGTGCAATTCTGAAATTAAATTCAAAGCCTTTTTGGAAGAAGCAATGAGCTTATGATTTGACGCAGTAGCAACAGGGCATTATGCTAGAATAACTCCAAGCCCTCACCCTAACCCTCTAATTCGTTTTAACTTCGAAGATAGTCGTGCAAGCACTCCTGTCTCAGTTATCCCAAAGGGCGAGGGAACAGAACAAATGTCCCATTTACTTAAATGAGTAGACCCAAATAAAGACCAATCATATTTTTTGGCTGGATTAAATCAATTTCAATTATCAAAATCTATATTTCCAATATGACATTTAGAAAAACCAAGAGTAAGAGAAATAGCTCTTGAAGCAGGTCTTCCAAATGCTGCTAGAAAAGATAGTCAATGAATATGTTTTGTTGGTAAAGTTGATATGCACAAGTTTCTAGAGAAAAAAATAGAGAAAAAAACAGGGAATATAGTAGATACTAGTGGAAAAGTTTTAGGACAACATGATTGAGTATTTTTTTATACAATAGGTCAGAGAAAATGAATTCAAATAGGTTGAGGACCAGCACTTTATGTAGTAAAAAAAGATTTAGAAAAAAATGAACTTATTGTCGGAACTGAAGAAGATATGGATTTATTCAACAAAGAACTTACAGCTTCAAATTTCAATTTTTTAGCAGATGAGTTAGAGTTTCCATTCCAAGCTCAAGCTAAAATTAGGTACAGGCAAGAAGACCAAGAAGTAGAACTAGAAGATTTATGAAATAACAGAATAAAAGCAATGTTTCAAAAAGCCCAAAGATGAATTGCATCAGGGCAAATAATAGCAATTTATATTTGAGACGAACTTGTGGGGAGTTGAGTTATAGATTAAAAAAATATTCGTGAAAATTTCACGAATATTTTTGTTTTAAAATCCTGCAATTCTTGCCTGTTGAGCAATTTCTGAATCTGATAATGCACGATTATAGATTTTTAAGTCATCTATTGTTCAAACAAAATTTTCAGTCATATGAGCAATTTTTAATGTAGCTATTTTATATCAAGGTTCTTGAAGTCTTTGTATAGTTTCATCAAGTAAGGGGTAACAAAATTTCTTATATCAATTTACATAAACACAATTTTCTTTATTTTGAAAATTCATATTTACTGCTACTTGATTTAATCAATTAAATATATTTGTATCTTTATATGTTGAAAAAGCTGTTCAACAAAATCATCAACATCATTTTAATCACTCACTTCAATATATAACTCAAGAGATTCAATTATTAGTTGCTGCGATATATGAATGCAATCCATTTATATATCATAATTCAGTATTATTAATTCTAAAAGGAGAAGAATCTATTCATTTATCAACATCTCATACATCTATAAGTCAATTATTTAATTTTCAAAAAGAAATAACTCTTTTATTGTTCCAAGCTGCTCATTTACTAGCATCATAATCTACAATTGATACAAAAGATATTCAATTTATAAGTGTTCATCAAGAATTACTTGTATAAAGATTCATTCAGAAATTAGGGTCCAGATGTTTTACTATTCTTCAGTTATATGAGGCATTATATCAATAATCTAATGTGGTAAATTGATAATTAAAAGTATTATTATCAAATCTTATTCATTTTCATGTTAAAGTTCAAGTAAAGATACTTCAAGAAGCAGTTATTGTAGAAGTAACTACTCAAGTAGTTTTTCTAGGAAATATATCATAATTATTTCCACTTAAATCTTTTATAAAAGGTACATTAGAATTTACATCATAAGTTGTTTGATAATAGCTATCCATATCCCAATAAGCTATTAAACTAGAATCAAAATCTTTTAGACTCATATTTTTCTTTTGTGTACAATTTGTAGAATTACTTGTTACTAGATTAGTTCATCCGTCTATTACAAAACATACATTTGGGTCAAATATTCAAGAAGACGAGTTTACACTTCAAGTTACTGTTATCAGACTTGGTAAACTTGGGTCAAAAGAATAGTTTCATTTAACAAGTGCTTTTTTTCACTCAGCATATGTTGTATTTACTAAACTATTATATGAAACTGAATTTTCTAAATTTGCTCATATTTGATAATATTTTCAATTTCATGAAGTAGAATATGTATAATAATTATTTGTTGATGGATCTGTTATTCATCACACTAATTTAATTGCATTTGAAACATTTGCTCAAAGAGTTCATTGACTTATTGTTGTATTTCATCAAGTTAAAGTAATTGCATTATCTGGACTTGGATAAGTAGATTTTTTGGTCATATATATTTCTAGTCAGTCTTGTGCTGATTTAATAGAAGTAGTTCTATTTGCATCTCTTGCATCACTAGTATATGATTGATAACTCATAAAACCTATAGTAGCTAGAATTGCTAATATTGTTATTACTATGATTAATTCCACTAATGTGAAAGCTTTTATTTCTTGTTTTTTCATAATATACTATGCATTATATTTTAATATCTATTAGTTTATATTATTTTATAAAATATCCAAATAAAAAAATACTTAACAAAATATTAAGTATTTTTTATATTAAAAATCCCAGCTTCATTTCATAGAACTTGATTGAGCATAGTTTGTTACTGTCGATTCAAAGAAATTTCATTTTTCTCCATTGTTATCTTGAAGTCTATCAAGATGTTTGTATGGATTTGTGATAACATCTTTGTATATTGGTTCTATACCTAACATATTCATTCTTTGGTTTGAAAGCCGTTTTGTATAGTTTTCTATATTTTCATCTCACATACCAACAACAGCATTGTTAATGATATGTTTAGACCAAGTTATTTCTTGATCAACAGCAGTTTTCATCATTTCTTTTATCATTTCTTCATCATATACTTCGGGAAATTCTTTTTTGATTTCTTTGATTATATTTGCAAAAATTGTGATATGAGTTAATTCATCTCTTCTGATATAGTTTATCATTCTTCCTGTTGCTTGCATTTTTGTATGGTCTACAAGAGTATCAAAAAATGCAAATCAGTTATAGAAATATATTGATTCTAACAAGAAGTTAGCAACAATTCATCTGAAAAGATTTTTTTCACTTGGATTATCGATAAAATCTTGGTAAATTCCTCATATAAAAGTATTTCTTTCAAGTAGGTGAGAATCACTTCTCCAGAAATAATAAATTTCTTCTCTATCTTTTGAATCAACAACAGATTCCAAAATAGTAGCATAAGATTGACTATGTATTGCTTCTTGATAAGCTTGAATAGAAAGAAGTAAATTTACTTCAGGAGCTGTAATATGATCATTGAAATTTGGTAGATTCATAGTTTGAATTGAATCCAAAAATATCAAAAATGAAAGTATTCCTTTGTAAGCTCTTTTTTCTGCTTCTGTTAAATCTTTTTTGAATTGAATAGAATCTTCAGAAAGTCCTGAAACTTTTTCTGGAATCCAGAAGTTACCAACCATAACTTGGTACATAGATTTTGCCCAAGAATATTTTGTATTATTTAAGTTAAACAAACCAGTTGTATTTCCTTTGATTATAGTTCTTATTGAAGCATCATCGTTACCTTTTGGGTTAAATATAGGATTTTGTATTATTAAATCATTTATTGTCATAGTAAATTTTATTTAATTAATTAAAATTTTATTATTTATTATATTTAAATTTCTTTTATTTCCAAGTAATAATCTTTAATTTTTTTATAGTGATAAATACTATAAAGTGTTATAAATGTAGGGACTACAAGCAGTATAGCTTTGTCAGATATAAACCAAATAGTTAGATCTATTACTATCCAATGATAAATATAAAGATTAAAAGTATGATTTCCAAGAAAATTTATAAAAGCTAGAACAGAATGTGTAAAATGATTTCTGAATTTTTCTATAATCTGAATCTTGAAAATTATTATATAAACAATTAAGAATGAAAATGCTATATAATAAGGATGCATCGGATAAATATTACTCGCTGGAAGAGTAGATAATCAAGAGTAATAATTTTGTATTCCAAATCATATAGTAAGAGCTGTAAATATTCCTAGTGCTTGCCATTTAATTTTTTCAAATCAAAACATAGCAAGAAGTACTCATACAAAATATGGAAGTAACCAATAATTTACTGAAAGCATAGTTGTATTTATTCCATATAGGAAATTCATAGAACTTAGGCTAGAAGCAGGAGTCCAGTAATTTAATATATATAAAAATGCTATTATTGCAGAAATTATAGATTTTTTATATTTCAGTTTATTTATATGTAGAACTCAAATTGAAACTACAAGTAATATTGGTATAAGCACAAAAACTGTTATTGGAACTGTGAAAGACTTCATAGTCAAAATTCACATTAAATCTAGAGTTCATTTCTCAGTAAATTGCCAGTAAAATGGTTGATGAGCAAGTAATCATAGAGGGAATAGATACAATTTGACTATATTATACAAAAAGTATATTCCAAGAAGTAATAGGGCTCTTTGTAATAATCTTTTACTCGGTTTTTTTAGGTCTGGATATTTCCCATAAGCAAATATTACAACTACTCATATCATGGACATAAAAAGTAATATTCATATACTTGAAACTTCCATAACATATTTAAGTATTGGTCAGATTTGGATATTTGACCGGTGAACTAGGTGTACAATCACTATAAAAATCAAAGCAATTCATTTTATATATGAAATGTAATGATTTTTTTTCTTTTTTGGTTTTTCTGTTGTTGTCATTTTTAACTTAAATTTATTTAAAATAATAACCCATCCCTAACCCTTCCCTTAGAATTAAGGGAAGGGGACAGAACAGATATTTTATTATTTTCCTTCCCTTAGGCTTAAGGGAAGGTGGTCAAAGACCGGATGGGTTAATTAATTTGATTTTTTAATTTATTTTTCCTACTTGTTCCCTCTCCTGTGAGGAGAGGGCTAGGGTGAGGTCTTCTATCCACTACAACTTACACATTCTTTAACTTCTAGACTCATAGATCTAACGTAGTAAACTGTTTTTACTCATTGTTCCCATGATTTTACATAGTAGCTATATAGTTCAGCTGGAGATACTCTTTCGGGGTTTATAATCCATTCAAATGAGATTGATTGATCTATCCATTTATAAATTACTGAAATCATATCAATTACATCGTTCATATTCATATTTACATATTCTTTGTAGAACCAGAAATTTTCAGGATTTAGGTTTGGAGCAACATTTACACTTGATGCAAATTTGTTTGTTTCTACGAAATATTTTTTATAAATTGGTAGAACTGAAGCTGTTGTTCCTACAACCATAGCAGTTGAAGTATTTGGAGCTGGAGCTAAGTGATAAGCAAATCTCATTCAATCTTTTTTTACATTTTTCATAAGTTCTGACCATTTGTCAGCCATTGTAGAATTAGCTTTGAACCATGCTTCATCTTTTCCAAAGAAAATTCCTTTTGACCATTCACTTCCTTCGTAAACTTCATAAGTTCCTCTTTCACGAGCAATTTCGTTAGATGCTTTTAGAGTAGCATAAGAATATTTTTCAAATAATTTATCTACTACCCCTCTTGCTTCAGGAGTATCATAAGCTAATTTATTTACAGCTAGATATTCTGCCAAACCTAGGAAACCAAGTCCTACAGATCTATATTTTTTAGCCGTAAGTTCAGCTTCTTTGATAGGGTAGAAATTCAAATCTATTACATTATCTAAAATTCTCATAGCAACTGGAATAATTTCATTTATGTCAGAATCTGAGTTTACTTTTGCTACATTTATAGAAGCTAGATTACAAACTACAGTATCTCCTGGTTCATATTTTATAAGGATTTTCCCATCTTCTAGAGTTTCTTCTACGAATTTTGAAGCAGATGTATTTTGACATATTTCTACACAAAGTTGGCTAGAATAAACATTTCAAGCATGTTTGTTTGGATTCATTTTATTTACAGTATCTCTATAGAATACATAAGGCATTCATGTTTCTACTGTAGTTTTTAAGAATTTTTTGAATAAATCTTTAGCAGATACTTCTTCTTTTAATTCTAATTTTGGATTTTTTTCACATTCAGTGTAAAAAGCTTCAAATTCAGCTCAGAATAAATCTTGAAGAGTTTTTCCTGTTTTTGATTTTACTTCTGCAGGATCAAAAAGTGTCCAATTTCAATTTTCTTGTACTCTTCTCATGAATAAATCTGGCATAGAAACAGCAGGAAATACATCAAATGCTTTTCTTCTGATATCACCAGTTTCAGTTTGTAAGTCTAAGAAATCATAAATATCTCTATGCCAAACATCAAGTGTTACACTGATTGAACCAGCTCTAGCACCAAGTTGATTTACGGCAATAGCAGTATCATTTATTACTTTTATCCAAGGATTTACTCATCCAGCTGCACCTTTTACTCATCTAATAGTTCCTCATTTAGATCTAATGTTTCCAAGATATACTCAGATTCATCCACCAAATTTAGATATTTGAGCCATATTTTCTACATTATGGTAGATATTTCTCAAATCATCTGCTACATTTAATTTAAAACAACTTGATAATTGATTGTAATTAGTTCTAGCATTAAGTAGAGTTGGAGTTGGTAGAGAAATTTGTTGATTTGCACAATATTTATATATTTTTTTAGCTAATGCTAATCTGTTTTCTTTTTTTTCTGGTATAGCCAAAAATAGAGCAACAGACATATACATTTCTTGAGGAAGTTCTTTTACAAATTTATTTGGATTTAATAGATATCTTTTCTTTAGCATAAGCAAAGTAGTATATCAATATTCCATATCTAAATCTTTTTCTATATATTTACCAGCTTCTAAAATGTCTTCTTCAGTGTAGTAATTATAGAAATCTTTATAATAGTTACCATTTTTTACATATTCATCAAAAAGAGATTTGTAAGCTGAAGGAGTATAAATATCATCAATAATTATTCCTCTATTTCTAGAAGCTTCTTTATATAAATCAATCAAAGCTAGTCTTCAAGCTACAGATTGCCAGTGAATGTTTTCAACTGAAATCAAATCAATTGCTGATTTAATCATCATTTTTGTTATATCTTTTGTACTTATTTCATCAACAATATATTTTTTCATCATTGCTTCAAATTGTTCAAAAGGACAATCATTTTTATGACCATTTACTATTCTTTCAAAAGTGTTTTTAACTTTATTCATATCAAAAACTTCTTTTTTCCCATCAGATTTGATAACTTTTAGTTTGTGATCCATTAATTTCTTTTCCAATTTCGCTTTTTCTTTTTCTCTTTCTTCTATTCTTTTTTGTCTATAAATTATGTATTCTTTTGCAACATAATAATAACCTTCTTCCATAAGGTTTTTTTCAACAATATCTTGTATATCTTCTACTCAAACAATATATTCAGAATTATCTCAAACAGAATATTCCAAATCTTCAACTATTTTCGTTGTTATAGTAGGAATAAATCCAATATCTTGGATTCCTACAGCTTCACATGCCTTTTCTATAGCTACTTCTATTCTTTTTCTTTCAAAATTAACTATGTCTCAGTTTCTTGTTCTTATTACTTTAATCTCCATTTTTCTCTTTTTAAACAATTAAAATTGATGAAATTTAAGATATACATTTTTTTGATTAATGCTAACATTTTTAGAACGTTTTTGTTAAAAACTTTTCCCAAATTGTTAAAAACTTTCACTAGAGCTTTTGTGTAAAACATTACAAAAAAAAATGGCTTATTCGAGCCATTTTGCAAAAGATTTGCTTTTACAAAGCTTTACTTGGATTTGAGAGATTTATTTAATTATTTTCTTATAAAAATGATAAACAAAATAACATATAATAAAAGCCATTATTAAACTCATTCTCATAAATGCAGTATTTTGCAATATTAATGAGATATTTGCGGGCATATTAAATATTTTTGAACTTTCAGCTAGTCAGTTTATAAATATCTCAACAAAGGCAAGTCAACCGAGAATTTCTTTTATGTTTTTTATGTGATTTATTTTATTTTTATCGTTTTCTAGTTTTTGATTTTCTATATTATTTTTTACAAATTCTAGGTAATTTTGTAAAATATTATCTTTTATTAAATTATTTTTCTTCAAAACTGAATCAAAAGATTCTATTATGAATTTTGCTTTTTCTATATGATTTAAGAAATATCTAGAATTTTCTCGTCAAATTGTTTTGAGTCTTGATTCTAGGTTTTCTAGATTACTGGAAAGACTTTCTATATCATACATTAGCCCAAAATTTACAGCTTGTAGGTTATTTATTTTTTTATTTAAATCTTTTAAATCATCATTATCAAGATTTGAATGAGATCATTCAATTATTTTTGAATAATCTGATACCAATTTGAAATTTGTTTTTTGGAGATCTGGGTAAATATTAGAAAATTTTTGATAAAACTTCAGAATTTTCAAGTAATAAATATCAAATTTTTCTATATGTTTCAGAAAATTTAGTATAAATTCATTATTTTCTAAATCTGAGTAAATATATCTAACTTCATCTATTTTTTTGTAATAAATATTGTATAGAAGAGAATCTGCAAATTGTAAATCAAGATAATTATCACAGATGATATAATTTTTTACACAGAAAAAATCCAAATTCAAACTTTTAAAATCTATTTTTAATCATTGAAATTTATTTATAATTTGAATATCTGAAATAGTATTTTTATCATCTTTTAGTATTGTCCATAATTCTATAGTTAGATAATCTACTTCTTCTACAAGTTTGTATTTCAAAATAAAATCATCATCAATATTTATAGAATTATTCTCAAATTTATGATTCAAAGTTTTCTCTAAATACGACAAAATATCCTCTTTTTTGAAAGATTCATTTTTATAAAAAGTACTAGAATTTAAAAGTGCTCAGTTTTTTAGATTTATTTGTTTTGTCATAATTCATTTTTTAAATTTTCTAAAAATATAGCAGACATCATTTCTATAGAATTAAAAGCTTCTATGTTTTCTTCATCAAAATTTCAAATATCCCAATCTCTACATTTTGCCTCTCACTCATTAAATTCATCAAAAATAGCTTCAGGATAAGCAGCTAGAGAAGGAGCTGGGGCTGGCATAATACTTCAAACAAAACTTTTGAATTCAACTACTGATTCCGTCTTTTTTTCTTCTTTTTCCTTTGAAATTTCATTTATCAAACCCAAAGCTTCGCTATAATTTTTGTTTTTTAGTAGCTCATATATTTTCATAATTTTTTCTAAATTCTCTTTGTTTGAATTTATATCGAAATTACCTGCTTTTAGTTCTTTATTTAATCTGACAATTAAGTCTTCGTATTTTTTTATATTCATATTATATTTTTAAATTTAAATCTCAGTAATATATGAAACTTGCCCAAGTTATATCTCGAGGATATTTTATATAAGCTTCTTTTTTAGCTTTTAATATAGCATTTCATATATTTTCATTTTTTAGTAAATTTGAATAGAATTCTATAGCAAAATCACTTGCGACATCATCGCTAACTGGCCAAAGAGTAGATATTACTCATTTTGCTCATCAAATTATAAAAGAACTTGCTATTCAAATAGTGTCTTCACCGCTTTCTTCGAAATTTTTTTCTTCATTTCTACCAGAAGAACAAGCATTTAAGAATATTAGTGGATTTCAGTTCAATACTCTTTTTATTTCATGTGATGTTATTGTAGAATCAGATAATACAATAGAACTATTTTCAGGATTTGTTTTATCAAAAAATGCATGCCCGCTATAGTGAATTATATCCCAATGATCTTGTCATAGTAGAGAAAATATTTTTGCACTATTTGCTTCCGTTCAAGAAACAATAGTTATTTCAGCCTTGTGTTCTATTTTTTTTGCGATATTTATAGTTTCTTTTTCGCTTCATTCTAGGTCACCAGTTGGATTTGTTATAAAAAGAATTGAAGCTTTTTTATTTTTTGTAATTTTGTTTTTTCTGATACTTTCTCTAGTCATTATTTTCCTTGAAATAGGATGTTTTAGACTCAAGAAATTGTTATTATCATGCATTATTTCCCAAGGAATTTCTTGTTCATCAGTTTTGATTATAAGTGTTTCATTTGCACTTTGTTTTTCTAGATTTTCTCTTATATTTTCAGGAATATATAATCTATAAATTGTATTTCCTGATTCTTTCAAATCAGGGATTTTTATCTCCATTTTTTGAAGTTCTTCAAATAAATCTTTTCATCTAACTTGTAATTTTGACACAGAATTTACATAATTATAAATCGAAGAAGTTATATTTTGTTTATTTTTTTCGAGTACTTTTATTCATTTATTATAAATTCAATTATATTCAATTATATAATTATCTTCATTTTTTAGTATTTGTAATATGTTTTCATTTCAAGTATTTTCTGTATTATTTGCTTCAGGAGTTTTTTTCTCTCTTTTAGTTAGGTATATAATAAAAGCAATTATCATCAATATTATTATCAAATATACATAATCTATAGTATCGATATTTATAGTTGCATTTGATGAAATTTGGGCTCATGATAAAGGAGTTAGGGTATCGCTAGCATCATATTTTATACTGCTTGTTCTTGAATTATCTGTTCTTGTAGAGCTTATTTCAAGAGTTTTTGAGCTTTCAGTATTTTCTTTTAATTCTATAATACTAGCTTTTTTCTCACAATAATATTTATCAGCTACAATACAAGTCCTAAAATAATTTATTCCTTTGTAATTAGCTTTATACTCATTAAAATTATCGACCGCAGATTTAATATTTATATCATTTGAATACCAAATATAGTTTTCTGGATATTTGATATCAGGATTATCTGTAGAATGAGAAATCTTGTAAAATTCAAATGTTTTTCTAGCAACAAGTGGTAATTCTTTCCAATCCACAATTATTTCTAAGTGATGCAAATTTTTATCGACTATTTTTGTTTTTATAGCATCTGTGAAAATATATTCAGCTGCATTTGTTTGACTAATACTAGCAAAAAATATTGAAGCAAGTAATGTTAAATATATTTTAATTTTCGATATATTCATAATTTTTGTTTTTATATTTTAATTTTTTGCAAGAATTTTATCATATTTTTTTCTAAATATCAAAAAATATGCAAAAATCTATATATTTTAAAAATAGTATTTTTTTGATTTGCTTTTACAAAGCTTTACTTATAATAATGCTAATTAACTACTAATTAAAAATATATGGAAAATTTAGAAGATTATAGAAATAAAATAGATTTTTTGGATAAAGAAATAATTAAACTCCTAGTAGAAAGATTTGAAGTTGTAAAACTTGTTTGAGAATTCAAAAAAATAAACAATATGCAAGCTTTACAATCATGAAGATGGCAAGCAGTTCTTGATTCTAGAAAAGAATTTGCAAAAACTAAATGAATATCAGAGGAATTTATAGAAAAAATATGGAATGAAATCCATGATTACGCAATTTCTTTGGAAGAAAAAATTATTTAAAAAATTAACTAAATATGAAAATACTATTTTTAATTTCTCCATCTGAAGGAAAAAATCCTGAAAATAAATACTCAAAAGAAAGTCTTAGTTTTGTTTTTGAAAAACCACTTGAAATAGCACAAAATGTTTGTGAAAAAGATTTAAAATGTAGTGGAACTAGATTTTCGGAGGCGATAAATCTAAATAAAAATATAGAAAAATCTGGAACACTAGAAACAATATCAAGATATTCTGGAGTTATGTATAATGCTATAAATTATGCAGGAATGACTGAAAAAGCAAAAAGTTTTTTTGACGATAATTTCTTGATATTTTCTTGAATGTATTGAATTGTAAAAGCTCAGGATAAAATCTGAAATTATAAACTTCCAATAGAAGCAAAATGATTATACCTGCATTTTTGGGATTCAGTTCCAGACAAAATTATAGATTTAAAACCGGACTTCATAGTAAATTTATTACCAATATCTTATGCGAAAATGATAGGACTTGCTACAAATTGCAATAGGCATAAAAAGAAATTAGCTAAAATTCTAGACTCTGGAACAAAAGTAATAAATATAAATTTCATAAAAGAAAACCGACAAAAAATTTCTCATGGAGTCAAAACTATAAAATGAGAATGGATTAGACAAATATGCGAAGAACAAATTACTGATTTCAAAAAATTTGGTGGAAAAATTAGGGAAGACGGAAATATTATTGATATAGATATAACTGCAAATCCCCCTGCCTAAAGGCCACCCCCTTGATAAGGGGGACTTCAAAAGTAAGCATTTCAAAAAAGTCCCCATTATCAAGGGGGGGGTGAGGAACGAACCGGGGGATTAAAAAAAAGATTATTAATTTAAATAAAATATGATTTACGAAAATATTAAAAATATTTTATTAGATATGCAAATATCTTTTGATGAAATAGAACATGAAGAATCAAAAACTTGTGATGATTCAAAAAGACTTAGAAGTGAAGCTGGACTTGAAGGAATTTGAAGTAAAAATATAGTTTTTCACTGCAAATGAAATTTTTATCTAGTTACGACTCTGGGAGATAAAGATATAAAAGCCAGAAATTTCAGATATGAATTTTGAAGCAAAGATATAAGATTTGCAAGTGTAGATGAGATTTCTCAAGTTCTTGGAAATGATGCCAAAATATGAAGCATTCCACCATTTGGATTTTCAAACTCTGAAATTCCAGTTTTTGTAGATGAAGAAATATTTGAACACGAATTTTTTATGTTCAATCCAGCAATTTCAACTAAAACTATAAGAGTTAAAACTAGTGATTTGATGAAAGTTTATGAAAGCCTTGAAAATAAAGTTAAATTGTTTAAAGTGAGTGAAGAAGAGTTTAGTGTGAGGGAAATTTAGTTATTTTTTTATAGAATAAAATTTATGAATGAATTAGAAATAATAGAAAAATCAAAAGATTTTCTAAAAGAATATTTTAAAAAATTTTGACCATCTCATGATTTTCATCACCTTATGAGGGTTTATAATAATGCTATAAAAATCTCTGAGAAAGAGGAATCTAATGCTTTTATTGTAAAATTATGAGCATTGTTTCATGATGTTTGAGATTGGAAATATGCTGATGTGTGACAAAATGAGCAGATATTATAAGAGAATTTTTATCATGATTGGGACTAGGAAATGATATTATTACAGAAGTATTAAATATTGTTGAACATATTTCATATTCTTCTAGTCTTGATTGAGATACTTACACAAGTAAAGAATTATTTGTCGTTAGAGATGCCGATAGGTTAGATGCTCTTTGAGCTGTTTGAATAGCAAGGTGCATGTGTTATTCATGAGAAAAATTAAGAGAAATATATAATCCTGACATTGAACTTAGGTTAAATATGACAAAAGAAGAATATAAAAATCATAAATCAACAGCTATTAATCATTTTTATGAAAAATTATTAAATTTGAAATGATTAATGTGTACTAAAACATGACTTGCTATGGCTGAAAAAAGACATAATTTTATGAATACATATCTGGAACATTTCTTTGATGAAATTAAATAATATTTAAAATTATAAATTATGTCTACATACAACTATTATCAAGAATTAATAAAACCATCTTTTTCTCCACCGGCAGAGATATTCTGACCTGTTTGGACTTTTTTATATATTCTTATTGCAATATCATTTTTTATAGTTTTTAAAATGTATTTTAAAAAAGAAATTCCGTGAAAAATAGCATTTTTATTTTTAATAAACGGAATTTCTAATATTATCTATACACCAATACAATTTGGATTAAAAAATAATTTACTTGCTAGTATTGATATACTTGTTATACTATCGAGCCTTGTGATAGCTACAATTCTTATTTATCCATATAAAAAATATATTTCTTATATGCAAATCCCATATTTGATTTGGGTGAGTTTTGCAACTGTATTACAACTTACTATTACTTATTTAAACTATTAAAATGACATTACTAGAACCAAACTACACAGAACTTATTACAAAAAATTTAGGATTTAAAGCTTTTCAAGTTGAAGCTGTTTTAAATATGATTGCAGAAGGGGCAACTGTTCCTTTTATTGCCAGATATAGAAAAGAAAGAACAGGGAATTTGGATGAAGTTATGATAAGAGAAATTATTGATTTGCAAAAGAAAGAAGAAAACCTTTATAAAGCAAAACTTACAGCAATAAATGGAATTGAAGAACAAGGGAAAATGACACCAGAATTATATGAAAATATAGTAAATGCAAAAACTTTGAAAGAAGTTGAAGATATTTATACTCCTTATAGATTGAAGAAAAAGACAAAAGCAATGCTTGCAATCGAAAAAGGATTTCAAGTTGTTGCCGATATGATTAAAGAAAATAAAGTTTATCTTATTCCAGCTGATTTACTAGCTCTTTATCCAGAAACAGAAATCATAGAAGGTGCTATAGAAATCATAGCAGCTGAAATATCTGCAAATGCTTGAATTAGAGATGAATTAAGAGAATATTTACAAGATTTTGCTTTAATTATTTCAAAAATAAAATGAGATAAAGCTCTTGAAAAATTAAATGAAAAAACAAAATGAGAAATCAAAAAATTTGATATTTATGCAGATTTTTCTGTAGCAATTTCTAGAGTAAAACCATATCAGACTCTTGCAATGAACAGAGGTGAAAATCTATGAATACTTTGAGTAAAAATAGAAAAAACTGATGAAGCTTTGGATTTAGTAAAGAAAACTTTTTCAGCTTGAGAACTTATTCCTGAACTAAGTGATGCTATAAAAAAATGATTTGAAGCTTTATTCTGATCTCTTGAAAATGAAATCAGAGGAATGCTTACAGAAGTGGCTGAAGATGATTCTATTAGAACTTTCCAAACAAATTTGGCGGCACTTCTGATGACAAAACCTGATTATTCAAAAAAAATCTTGGCTATAGACCCAGGATTTAGAACTGGTTGTAAAATAGTAGTTTTGGATGAAGGAGGAAATCCTATAGAATTTTCAAAAATATTTTTGGAAAGCCAAGCTGAAGCTATGGAAAAAATCAAAAAACTAGAAGCTAAACATAATTTTGAAATAATAGTTATAGGGAATTGAACTGCATCAAACGAATCTGTGGAACTTGTTCAAAAAGTATCAAACAAAAAGATAGTTATAGTAAATGAATCTTGAGCATCAGTTTATAGTGCTTCTAAATTGGCAGCAGAAGAATTTCCAGAATTAGATACAACAGATAGAGGAACAATTTCAATCGGTAGAAGATATATTGACCCATTATCAGAACTAGTAAAAGTACCAGTTTCTAGTATCTGAGTTGGAATGTATCAACATGATATTGCAGAAAAAAAATTAGAAGAAAAACTCGCTAATACTGTTGAAGATACCGTTAATGAAGTTTGAGTAAATGTAAATGTCGCTTCAGTTTATGTATTGAATTATATTTCAGGTTTTGATAAAAGAAGTGCAAAAAAAGTATATGAAAAAAGACCTTACAAATCTAGAAAAGATTTAGCAAAAGTCTTATGAGCAAAAGCTTATGAGCAAGCTGCAGGTTTTCTTAGAGTTCCAGATTCTAAAGAAAAATTAGATAATACAAATATTCACCCAGAACAATATGCTTTGGCTACTTATGTTATAGAAAATAATATCAGAGCCTTAGATTTTGATAAAAATGAGGATGCTTTGTCTGCAATTTATCCTGATGTAAATAAAGATACTATTAGATTTATTTGGGAATCCTATAACGCAATTTGAGCTGATCCAAGAGTTAATTCTACACATATGGAAGTAGGAAAAAAACTTGATATCAAAGAATTAAAAGAAGGAGATATTCTGAACTGAGTTGTTAGAAATGTTCTAGCATTCTGAGCTTTTGTTGATATCTGATTGAAAAATGACTGACTTGTTCATATTTCAGAAATTGCTGATACTTTCGTAAAAGATCCAATGGAATTTGTAAAAGTTGGGGAAAAGAAAAAAGTAAGAGTTGTTTTAATTGATTTAGAAAAAAATAAAGT
>JAVHPF010000098.1:0-6606 GCA_036170435.1 Patescibacteria group bacterium | reverse complement strand
AGTATTTCTTAATTCTATTAAATCTTTTATCCACAAACTACATTCATAATCAAAACAATTAGCTAATTCTTTATATCATCATTTATTTAACTTGAATATAATAGACTTATTGTTATTACAAATTTTAAAATCTTCATTATCATAATCTTTATTTTCATCTTCTAATCAAATATACACATATTTTAATGATTGTATTAAAATATCAAGACTACTTTTTACTTGAAATAAAAAACTCTCAGTTTCAAAAATAAGTATATCATTTTTAAATTCAGTTTTTGGACACATGGAAATCATAGGAGTTTTTTTATATCTTCGATATTTATATTTTCATAATTTAATATTTCATTTTTTATTAAAAATAATGAATATCAAACAGCTTCTAATTTATGACGACAATCTTGTAATTTTTTATAAAATT
Source organism: Patescibacteria group bacterium (assembly GCA_036170435.1). Lineage (GTDB taxonomy): Bacteria > Patescibacteriota > Gracilibacteria > BD1-5 > UBA6164 > JAQVPN01. Next base: position 6,188 of record JAVHPF010000098.1, on the reverse strand, counting down.
TTTCAACATTTTTTAATGTATACTGGGGTGAGTAGTATCTAAGAATTTTTTCATATGATTCAGGCTGATTTAATTTATAAAAATCAAGTCTTTTTTTTACTTCTTCTTCACTTTCTTTAGGAGCTTCATTTATTGTTCGTACTATTTCTATTAAATCAAAAATAGGTTTTATTTTATGTCTTATTTCATCAATTCTTATATCTGAAAATATCATTGTATCATACTTTATTTGATAATAACTATTCATAAGATTAAAAGTTTTAATATTATTCAGTTTGATTTTCTTCTTTTTTTCAATTTTTTTTTCTCCTATTTCTCACAAAATCAACTCCTAAATATCAAATTAAAATAATAAAAGTGGTTCAAGAAATGATCGATCCCATATAAAAATAACTTTGAGGTTTAAAATAAAGTGTGAGTTCAGTATCTATACTTCAATCAGAATTGAGTGTATAATATTTATAATCTACTTTTCAATTACTCAATATTTTAGGGTATCATTGATTTTGTATTTTTCCAGAGCAATTCTCTTTTACATAGTTTACTATTTAATTTTTTGAAATCGTCCAAGAGTTGGCATAATCATAAACTATTTTTTATTTATATAATTCAGAGTGAGTTCAAACTTTTAGTAACTCTACTATTTCATAAGAATTATCTGATAATTCTCTAAAAATAATTCTATAATCTCAAGTTACAGTTATACTTCTCAATCAAATAAAATTTCACTTTAAGGCATGATTATTAAGTTTTTGATCAAATTTATTTTCATTAAATAAAATCAAAACTTGTTTTACTTTTATTTTTAATTTATCTGATAACTTTGAAAAACTTTTATCAAAAAGTTTATGTTTTTTAATTATCATATTAATTTAGACTTAATGTTAAACTATCTATATTTTCATAAACTCAAGATATATTTTTAGGATTATCTATTTCTCATGATTTAATATATTCTCATAAACTCATTTTATCAGATTTTTTTGATCTTTTTTTTGTTCAAATAAGTCAATTTAGAGTATTTTTATTTAATTCTATTATTATTACTTCAGGATTTTTAGAACTTACTCAAATTATTTTATAATCCTTTTTTGTTAATATTGTAGTCATATTTTTATACTTAAAAAATATTTTAAGTATCCTTTCGGATAATTTTCCATTTCATTATAATCCTTTTCAAAAAAAATCAAACTATATAGTTTGATTTTTTTCTTCTTTTCTCCTCCTATTTCTCACAAAATCAACTCCTAAATATCAAATTAAAATGATAAAAGTAGTTCAAGAAATAATGAGTCATAAATAAAAATAACTTTGAGGTTTAAAATAAAGTGTGAGTTCAGTATCTATACTTCAATCAGAATTGAGTGTATAATATTTATAATCTACTTTTCAATTACTCAATATTTTAGGGTATCATTGATTTTGTATTTCTTTTGAATAATTATCATTTACATATTTTATTATTTCATCTTTTGAAATTGTCCAAGAGTTAGCATAATCATAGACGAGTTGGTGAGAGGATTCAAAGAGTGGTTTAGTAAAAAGTCATTGTTTATCTTTTAAATAAATCTTCCATTCTTTATGATAACTTTCTAAAAAATATAATTCAGATTTAGAAATTTTTTTTGTATTAATATTATAAAAATGCTGTCATTCTGAAACTATATTAACTTCTCAATTTCATATTAATATATGTTTCATATCTTTACTTCCTTTAACTAAAAATATTTTTGTATTTGTTTTTAAATTTATTTCTTCTAAAAAATTTTGTTTTTTTAATAAATTATAATAATCGTTCCAAATAGTATTTTTTTCTCTTTTTCAATAATGAATAAAAAACTCTTCTTTTTCATTTGGTAAAATAATATATTTAACTCACCAATTTAATAAAAAATCATTTGCTTTTGTATTAGTAAAAAATAACTTTTGATTTTCAAAAAAATCAATTCAATAATAAATATTTTTATATACTATATATTTATCAGATTTATCTATTCAATTGTTTATCATATTTACAGGAGGATGATTTTTAGAATAATCTAACCAACTTGAAAATAAAGGGACTGCTAATATTCTTCAAAAATTTTTATCATTATTTATATAATTATTTATATAAATATATTCTTCTGGAAACTTTTTTCAAACTAGAAGCTGAGTATTATATACCCTTTGTATTCATAAATTATATAATCATAAAATTATAAATAAAACACTTACTATAATTTTTTTATTTCATTTTAAATAATTAACTCATAATCATATTATAATCGAATAAGAAATAGCAATAAGTATATAAAATTTTGTAGGTTCCCTAAAGGCATTAAAAAAAGGAAAATTATCATAAAGCCACTCATAAACAAATCAAAATGGGAGTGCTGTCATTTTACCTAAAAATATTCATATTAATAATATAAATAAAAAAATAATAAATATAGATTTATTATTTTTATCTAATTTTTCTTTAAATAAATAAAATAATGATATTATGAAAAATAAAGGGTATAAAAATAAAATAGGATTAGTAGAAAATTTAGTAAAAACTTCTATTCAACTTGTAAAATTCCACCAAGGTTGATGCAATGACATAGAAGCTATTAAATCCCAATATCAAGTTCAAAAAAGAGATCTTCATAAAGTTCACTCTCATTCTAATCATAAAAATTTGAATGGTAATAACCAGAATAAATTTCAAAGTATTATAATTAATGATAATAATATCATAAATTTATAGTATTTTTTATAATCTTTTATTAAAAAATAACTAAAATATATAAATAATATAAATCAAACTAAAAATAAAACTCTTGTTTCATAATATCATAATATTAAAAAAGTAATAGAAGATTTAATTATAAAAGAAATATTTTCTTCTATAAATCACTTATGAAGAAAATATAATCATAAAGGTAAAAAAGCATAAGATCCTGCTAATGTAATATGTCAAGTTTGAAGTGTTAAAGCATAAGTATTAAAACAATATATGCTTATTCACACTAAAATAGTCAATATATCTCATTTAAATAAATAATTAAATAATTTATATGAACCTATAATTAATACTAATAAAATAGGAATAAACCAAACTAATTTTTCTCATACAGCATAACTAAATCAAAAATATTTTGATAAAAATCATAATAAAGCATAAGTTGGTGCTTGAGATAAATCAATTAAAGGTCTTCAAAATGAATAATCTGAAAGCCAAGTCGTAAAATAATCGGCCCTGATTGTTTTTAATGCATTTTTTCATGTGTACATCCAATCTCAATCTGTTAAAATTGTAAAAGGATTAAACCATTGAAAATAAACTATAAAAATAATAGTTACTAATGTAATATAAATTTTATTTTTCATAAATTAATTATTGTTTCATATTAAAAGTTTATATATATTATTATATATTAAATCATCATTTATTTTTTTTATTATAGTATCTTTAGATAAATAAATATTATTTTTACCATTTATAAAATTTTCAATGAATTCAAAATATTCTCCTTCTCAATCTACAAGTATTCAATTTTTTCAATTTTCAATAATATCATTTGGTCATGGAATATTAAAAGCTATAACTGGTAAATTACACATATTTGCTTCAATTATAGTAAGTCCAAAACTTTCCCATAAACTTGTATGTATATATAAATCCATTTTTGAAAGAAAATTTGGTATATATTTATTTTCAATATGTCAATAATACTTAATAAAATCAAATTTATTCGATAAAGAAATAATTTCTTTTTTTAATTCTCAGTCTCAAGCAATATGAAGTTTTATAAATTTTTTATCCATTTTTGATAAAAAATTTATTATTTCAAGCAAAAAGTCTACTCATTTTTGTTTTGTTAATCTTCATACCCAAACAATATTATAATAATTATTATCTTTCTTCATGTCAAATAATATATTATTATTTAAATTAAATTCAAATAATTTCGTATTAATTGGATTAAAAATCTTTACAACATTTCTTCTTTTATTTATTAATATTTTCTCGTCATTGCTATTTAAAACATGAAATTTAGATACTCCAGAAGTTAAATATGGGTATAACCATGTAGTATAAAGTAAATTATGTAATTTATTTCAATATGGATAATATATAGCTGTATGACATCAAAAAATTAATTTTTTAATATTTTTATATCAAATTATATATTTAAATATAAAAGCCTCTAAAATTTCATTTTTACTATAAATAACATCATATTGTTCAAGTTTATTTTTTAACTCTTTAAAAGTTGAGCATTTTATATAGTTTATATTTCATAAATTATTTTTTATATTTATTAAATTTTCTTTATATAAAAGCTTTTTATTTATTTTTTTTAACTTTAAAATAGATAAAAAACCTATAAATTTTTCAGAAAAATTATCATCCATAGTAATTATATCTATTTCAATATCTTTATATCTTTCTTCTAATCATATAGATATATCTATAAGCCATTTCTCAAATCAACCGTAATGTTCAAGTATAGTTACTATATAAAAACAAATTTTCATAAATATTAAATTTAACTATTAAAATCTTTTTTTTATAAGTTTAGCTGGATTTCATCAAACTATAGAATATGGTTCAATATTTTTTGTAACTACACTTCAGGCTCAAACAATACTTCAAGTTCAAATAGTTACTCAAGGTAAAATTATCGATCAATCACCAATCCAAACATCTGATCATATTACTACTTTTTTATATTCATTTCATTGTAAAATAATAGGAATATTAATATCTTTAAATATATGATTAAAAGAATATACTCTAACATTTGGACCAATTCATACATTATTTCAAATTTCTATACATCATTTTCAATCAAGAATGCAATTTAAATTTATAAAACAATTATATCATATTTCTATTCATCTAGGACTGTAAAAAGTACAATTTTTCATTATAGATGTTTTTTTTCATATTTTTTTAAAAAAAAATTTCCAAAATAAATATCTTCTGTATCAATTAATAGAAGATATTTTATTATATATATATTGTATAAAATGAATCATATTTTATTTTTTATAAATTAATTTTTTTTTACTTTTATAGTGATAAAATGACTGTGTCTTACATCAAAAACACCCAAAATAGAAGGTAAAGGAAAATATCAAGCTCATTTTATTTTTTCTACTTTAAATCAGTGAGCTTCAAAAAATTCTTTTAATCATCTATAATTAAATATGGTTTTATGAGTCCAACTTGATAATTCTATATCTTCTCCTCAATGTAATGCAAATGGATTTCATATTCAAGCTTTCTTACTGCTTAAATTAGTAAGTGAGAAAATTTGCCATCACATAATTGATGCAAATATATTGCACCAACTACTTCAATTCTCAGTACTTATAATTGCATATCAACCTGGTTTTAAGACTCTATGTATTTCTGAGGCAAAATTATCTATATTTCATAAATGCTCAATTACTTGGTTCGCATGAACAACATCAAAAGAATTATCTTCAAAATCAAGCTTTTCATTCAAGTCTCACTTTTTTCCTTTTATTCAAGAATCTATTGCAATTTTTAATCTTTCATCAACTATTTCTAATCAAGATAAATCTTTAGTTCAAATAATACCTCAAAATCTATGAGTTTTTACTCAATCATCACATCATAAATCCAAAAAATTAGCATTATTATTTTTTTCAAATAAGGACTCAATATTTTTATGATTTAATTCTGTAGCTGTAGAATAAATATTTTTTAAGAATTTTTTTATCATATTTTTTTATTAATGTTATAAATTATTTTTTTGTTTTACTAAATATTAAACCTAAAGTTTTAAAATCTTTCTAAAAACTCTTCTATTTTTACTACATCAGGAAGATTTTTTTGATAATCTTTTGGTAATTTATCGAAACTATACTCAGTTATTGCCATAGGACTTGTTTGTCACCTTAGTACATATTCCACTGTTTCATGTTTCTTTTCTTTACAAATCAAAATTCATATAGTTGGATTATCAGCTTCATCTTTTATCTTATCATCAACAATATTGAGATAAAAATTTAGTTTTCAGGCATATTCTGGTAAAAATTTTCAGATTTTTAATTCTATTACTACAAAACATTTTATTTTTCTATGATATAAAAGCAAATCAATATAAAATTCTTCTCATCATATTTCAAGTTCTCAAATTATATTGATTTCATATATAAGCAAATCATATTCAAAGTTCTAAAATAAA
>JAVHPF010000097.1:0-6619 GCA_036170435.1 Patescibacteria group bacterium | reverse complement strand
AAAAAAGTAGTTGGACAAGAAACTCTTATTAGAGATATGATTGTTGCTCTTTTTGCGGGTGGACATATTTTGCTTGAAGGAGCTCCAGGTTTAGCTAAAACTCTGACTATTGATACTATGAGTAAGGCTTTAGATACTGGATTCAAAAGAATACAATTTACTCCAGATTTATTGCCATCAGACTTAGTTGGTACAAAGATTTATAATCCTTCAAAATGAGATTTTTCTACGAAATTTGGTCCTATTTTTACAAATTTTTTGCTTACAGATGAGATAAATAGAGCTCCTTCAAAAGTGCAATCAGCTCTACTTGAAGCTATGGCTGAAAAACAAGTTACAATAGGGGATGAAACTTATAAATTAGAAGCTCCATTTATGGTTTTGGCTACTCAAAATCCTATAGAACAAGAAGGGACTTATACTCTTCCAGAAGCTCAACTTGATAGATTTTTACTGAAAACTATTGTTTCATATCCAACAGAATTTGAAGAAATTCAAATTATGAAAAATAATTTTGAAAAATTAGAGGAAATAAAAAAAGTTTTATCAAAATCAGATATTATAAAATACCAAGATTTGATAAAACAAGTATACTGTGATGATAAAATATTTAATTATGTTAGAGATTTAGTTTTCGCTACAAGAGAACCAGCAAGATTTGGTCTTGAGAAAATAGCAGCATATATTTCTTATGGACTTTCTCCAAGAGCAAGTATTGCTGTAATTGCTTGAGCAAAAGTAATCGCTGCTCTTGATGGAAGAAGTTTTGTTATTCCAGAGGATATAAAAGAAATGGCATATCCAGTATTTAGACATAGAATAATTATGAGTTATGATGCAATTGCTGATGAAGTGAAAACTGATGATATAATCAAGATTTTGCTTGATAATGTAAAAGTAATGTAAAAAATAAAAGAGAGCAGATTGCTCTCTTTTTACATATTTTTGAATGCACCAGCTTTTTCGCTGTTTACATCACCTTTTTCACTATTGTTTCCGCTATTTTTGTTATCATTACAACCTGCAAAAAACATAGTTAATGTTACAAGTATAAATAAAACTTTTTTCATATTGAGTTCCTCCGATTTTTTGTTTTTTTAAAATACACGATTTGTGCATTCAACATTGTAAGTCATATCATAATTTAGACTTACTCCAACTTTCCCATGATGTTTTTCACAATCATTTATAATCATTTTAGCCTTTGGATGTACTGAAAATGTAATTCCTTCATCATTTTCTTTAAATTTTTGAAGAGGAATATTTATACATACATAATGACTTTCATCTGAATTTGAAATAAATTCTCCACCAATAGTACCATTTATTTCTCCACATAGCCTTGAAATGTTTTCAACTTTTTTATCAAATCCATATCCAAGTCCAAGTATTAGCATTATTCCGAATAGACCTGCACCAATTGGTACAACAAGTATCCAATTTTCCTTTTTCATCTGTGATTCCTCCGATTTTTGTTTTTGATTTGAATTATTTATATATCTAATAATTAAAAAGTCAAATAAAAAAGCCCTCGCTAAAGCGGGGGGCTTATTATGGAACAAACAAAGATAGAACAAATAGTTTATCATTGTATGTTTTTTCAGCTTCTTCTCTAAGATTTTCAGCTGCTACTAACTCAATACGACATTTAGCTTTTTCTTCAGTTGAATCAGAAGCTAAAATCTTTTTGATTATCATTACTTCATTTTGTAAAGCTAGATTCATATTTTTTCTAGCCTTTGCAAGGTCATTTCCTTTTTCATCCATTATTTCCCACAGTTCCTTTCTTTTTCCTCTTAGTGGCATAATTTTTATTAAAATAGCGACTAGAATAATAAAAGCACAAAAACTATAAAATAATGATAAATTTTGGTTTTCACTATTTTGTAAGTATAGAAGACCAAATTCTTTTAGAAAATCATTCATCTTTTTCTCCTTAAATTTATTTTCCCTCTAATTTTGCGGGGAATTATAGAAAAAGTAATTTATTTATATATGAAATAATATATTTGTCAAATAAAAATCCCTGAAACTTCAGGGATTTTTTACTATCTTATAGCATTTGCAATAATGTTTGCTACATTTTTATCAAGAGGACTTGGTATTATCATATCTTCTGTAGGATTTCGCACATAAGCGGCTAATGCTTCGGCTGCTGCTATTTTGTGAGCATCTGTTATTTTTGTAACTCTATTTTCCAAAGCTCATTTGAATATTCCAGGGAAAACTAGTACATTGTTTAATTGATTTGGAAAATCTGATCTTCCTGTTGCTATAATTCTTGCTCCACCTTTACGAGCTTCGTCTGGCATAATTTCTGGTGTTGGATTAGCCATAGCAAATATCATAGAATCAGAGTTCATTTTAGCTACATCATCTTTTGTTATCACATTTCATTTTGAAACTCATATAAATACATCTCTTCAAACAATTGCATCTTGTAAAGTTCAGCTAATATTCTCAGAATTTGTAATTTCTAAAACTTTTAATTTTTCATCATTCAAATCAGTTCTTGATTTGCTAACTATACCTTTGCTATCACAAACTACAATATTTCAAAATCCATAAAGATGAAGTAATTTTATAATGGCAGTTCCAGCAGCACCAAGTCAGTTTACAACGATTTTAATATTTTCTTTATTTTTACCAGTTATTTTTAAACCATTAATTATCCCAGCTAAAACTACAATTGCAGTTCAGTGTTGGTCATCATGAAACACAGGAATATCAAGCTCTGCTTTAAGTCTTTCTTCGATTTCAAAACATCTTGGAGCTGAAATATCTTCTAGATTAATTCAAGCAAAAGTAGGTGAAATATTTTTTATAGTTTGTATAATTTCTTCTGTATCTTTTGTTCCAAGAACTATTGGAAAAGCATTTACTCATCCAAATTCTTTGAATAAAATTGCTTTTCATTCCATAACTGGAAGCCCAGCTTCTGGTCAAATATCACCAAGTCCCAAAACTGCAGTTCCATCAGAAATTACAGCAATTGTATTTCATTTTAGAGTATATTTATAAGCTAGACTTTTGTCTGCTGCAATTGCTAAACAAGGAGCAGCTACTCCTGGAGTATAAGCTATACTCAAATCATCTTTTGTTTCTAATTTTATTTTTGAAACAGTTTCCAATTTTCCTACATTTTCTTCGTGCATTTTTAAGCTTAAAGCAGCGTAATCCATAATTTTTAAGTTAAAATAATAATAATTCTCATTTTGATTATATTCAATATAAATAATTTTTCAAATGATTTTTACTCTTAAATTTTATTCAAGCTATATTAGAAGCATGTTAAAATAAAAATTGTTTTGAAATAATAGATTACTTGAGTATTATTGGCTTAAATTTTATATTTAAACAAATTTTATGATAGGACATATTTTGAAATTGATGCTAACTAGAGGACTTTCTATGAAAAGATGGAACAATTTTCCTCGTATTGAAGATGTTAGTCACTTAGATAATACAGGTTTTGCTATTCATATAGCTCTTTTTATGATTCATTTAGAAGAACAAAATTGAAACAAATTAGACAGGGAATTTATTATAAAAAGAATTATTTTCAATTCTTTTATTCCTCTTATTTTATCTGACATAGACTCATCTACAAAGGATTATATTAAAAAAGTTGATTCTGATATTTTTGATTCTCTGGAAAAAAAATCAATAGAATATTTTTTATCTCTTGATGCTCCAGAATCTATAAAGGAAGATATTAGAAATACTTTTTATGATAATTCTAAAGTGCAAGAATTAGAAATAATAAAAGCAGCAAAAAAATATGCTTGATTTATGGAATGTTCTGTTAATGAAAAAGTTTTTGATGGAATGTATGAAGTGCCTCTTAAAAATATTGAAGAATATTTCGTGGAAAATAGAAAAAATATTAAGAGTCTAGATACTATTTTGAGAGATAATGATTACAAAAAATATTTACTTCAAATTAGAAGATTATCACATTCTTTTAGATGGAATCAACAAAAAAGAATTTATAAAATTTCAGTTATGTCGCATTTGGTGATAATAGCATTTTTGGCTTATGTAATAGCTAAAATAGAAAATGAAAATTGAGCAAATTATGATACTCTAGAATTTTTATTAACTGCACTTTATCATGATATTCCAGAAGCTATAACAGGAGATATTATTACTCCAACAAAAAAAGCAATTCCAGGTTTTGAGGAACTTTTATGAGAAGTAGAAGTTGCAATGATGAATGATTATTTATTTTCATACATTAGTGAAGAATATAAAGCTGAGGTTTATGAATATATGCTAAATCCATTTCATGGACATAACTGAAAAATAGTTAAAAAAGCGGATATTTTTTCAGCACTTTTTGAGGCCAAAATTGAACTTAATAATGGTAATTTTTCATACAATGATATTTATAGAAATATCAAGAAAAAAGTTAATCAGTTTTCTATATGACGAGCTTCATATTTACTAAAAGATGTACTTGATTCTTTTGATTCAAATGATAAATGAGATATAAATTTAGCTGATTATTAGTAAAAAAATGTTTGCAACAGTAATTCCATTTGATAGAAGTTTTGATGATATTTGACTTACATATCTTGTTCCAGATTTTTTGAAGGAACAAGTATTTTTGTGAGCACTTGTCGAAATTCCTTTTGGAAAACAAATAATCAAAGCAGTTGTTGTAGATATTTTAGATAACTTTAGTGATGAATCTATTTCACTTAAACCACTAGTTTCGGTAGTTTATGATTTTCCTATTCTAAAAGATTATCAAATAGAATTAATTAAATGGATGGCTGAGTATTATTTTTCTCTTGTTCATCGAGTTCTCTCTATATTTTTACCAAGAAATTTGCTAGAAAAAATTGAAAAAAATAAATTTGAATTTAAAGAGTCTAAAACTTTGGAATACAATACAAATATTACAAAATCTCTAACTCAAAATCAAAAAGAAGCATATTTACAAGTAAAAGAAACGGATAAAAAAAATATACTTTTATTTGGGATTACTGGTTCAGGGAAGACAGAAATTTATATAAATCTAATAAAAGACCAAATAGAATCTGGAAAACAAGTTTTGCTTCTAGTTCCTGAAATTATTCTAACTTCACAAGTTGCAACTAATATAAAAGAGGTTTTCTGAGAAAATGTAGTAATTCTTAACTCTTCGATTTCACGAGCAAAAAAAACAGATATTTGGCAAAAAATATATACTGGAAATATAAAAATAGTTGTTTGAACTAGATCAGCATTATTTTATCCATATTCTGATTTATGACTTATAATTATTGATGAAGAACACGATAATAGTTATATTTCTGATTCTTCTCCTAGATATGATTGAGTAGAAGTAGCTACAAAATTAGCTACTTTACTTGATATAAAACTTGTTTTAGCATCAGGGACTCCAGCTGTAAAACATATGTATAAAGCAATTAAAGAAAAATATGAAATAGTAAATTTGTTTGAAGAAATAAAATAGAGCTTATCCAGATGGATAAGCTCTATTTTAAAAATTTTTAGGAGAAATTGAGGGAAGTCAAAGTTCATTTTTACATTCATCTGTAATTGTATTTTTTCGACAAATAGTAGATTCTATTTGCCAATCTTCTTTTTTTATTCATTTTATATTCATAATGAATTTAAATATTTCTTCTACTTCATCTTTTGATAATATTTTATCTTTACTATCTACTAATTCTGAATCAAATCAAGTGGGTAATATACTATCATTTATACTAATATTTCTAAAATTTAAATCTCAATTAAGAGATAATGTATTATCTCATAATCACGTACTTTTTTTAAATGAATCTACTTCTTTAGTTTTAATTCATTTTTCAATTATTGAAATTATAGTATCTAGTTCATTTAATGATTTTATTGCAATATCAAGATTATTTCAGTCTATTTGTAAAAAGTAATGTGATTCTTTTGGGCTTATAGCTACTTTTACTTTGTGATTTTCTCAAATTTGTTTTGATAAATCAGCAATTTTAACAAGAGCATTATATCTTTCTTGTACTTTCAAAGATTTTTCGTGAAGTTCTTTTATTTTTTTATGATGCTTTTCTTTATCTAAACTTTTATTAATTTGTTCTACAGGAGATTTATATAAATCTTGATTTTTTTCACTCATAAATAATTTATTATTAATTAAATTTAACTCATTTTATCATAAATTTCAAATTAAGTCCAATTTTTGAAACTCTTAAATTTGATTTATTTAATTTTTCTATATAATACCCGCGTTATTTTATATTTTAAACATAAAGTTTTATGCAAACTACTTTAGTTTTACTTAAACCAGATACTGTTCAAAGAGGTTTAATTGGTGCAATCGTTTCTAGATTTGAAAATAAAGGATTAAAAATTTCAGGAATGAAATTAGTTCAATTATCAAAAGAAGTTGTTGAAGAACATTATGATTTCTTAGCTGATAAACCATTTTTCCCAGGTATTTTAGCTTATATGACTGGTTCTCCTGTTGTTGCTATGGCTATTACTGGTAAAGATTGTATTAAAACAGTTAGAATGTTAACTGGTGCTACAAATCCTACTGAAGCTCTTCCAGGTTCTATTAGAGGTGATTTTGCTCTTACTATTGATGCAAATATTATCCATGCTTCTGATTCAG
>JAVHPF010000096.1:0-6651 GCA_036170435.1 Patescibacteria group bacterium | reverse complement strand
TTTTTTGTTTTCTATAATCCAATACTTTCTCTTATAGCATTAACTTCGTATAAAAGATTTTTATCTTTTTTCATTATACTATCAAGTTTATTACAAGAATAAAGTATAGCTGAATGATTTCTACCTGAAAATATATTTCAAATTCTTTCATAGGTATAGTTCATTTTTGTTTTAAGTAAGTACATTGATACTTGTCTTGGAATCATAAATTCTTTTCTTCTATTTTCTCATAAAATTCATTCTTTTTCTATTCAGAAATGGGCAGAAACTGCATCAATAACATCTTCATAAGATTTTAATTTGATTTTATTTGCAACTGGTGCATGTCAGAAACTAAGTAAATCTCAAGTAAAACTTAATTTTTTTAGTTTTTTAGCTACTCTATCAAGTGTTGGAGTACTTCAATCAAGTTCAAATTCAGCAATTATTTGATTTAGAACTCATTCCAATTCTCTGACATTATCAGTAACATTTGCAGCTACAAATTCAGAAACATCTTTTGGAAGTAGAAATTCTCTAGCTCTAGATTTTTCTTGAATGATAGCAAGTCTAGTTTCATAATCTGGTTTCCCAATATCTACCGTTATTCCCCATGCAAATCTACTTTTTAATCTTGGTTCAAGTTCTGATAATTCATTTGGTGGTCTATCTCAACTTATTATAATTTGTTTTTCTCCATCATATAAAATGTTGAAAATATTATAAAGTTCATTTTGAGTTTGTTCTTTTTTTGCTAGAAATTGTACATCATCTATAATTAAAACATCAATTTCTTTGTATTTATCTCTTAGTCTTTCAACTGATTTTTTCTTAACAGCAGAAACATAATCAGTAATAAATTTATCAGCTGTAGTATAAGCTATATTTTTATCTTTGAATTTTTTTGAAATAGCATTTCCTGTTGCTTGAAGTAAATGAGTTTTTCCTAAACCAACATCTCAATAAATATAAAGAGGATTATATGATTTCCCAGGATTTCTAGTAACAGCTTCACAAGCAGAATAAGCTAATTGATTATCTGGTCAAACTATGAAATTTTCCAAACTATATCTATCATTTACTGTTTTTGTATTTCTAGAAAACCCAGCTTGATTTTTATCAACTATAGGATTTTCTTCTTCTTTTTTAGGTTTTTTCTTTGAAGTTGAATCTTTAAAAAGACTAACACAATCAACTACATTATGATTTGTAGGATTTTCTATATTTGGATCAACAACAAAATCAATTCTTTTTAAATTTGGAAATTCAGTTTTTGCGGCTTCTAAAATATTATCATAGAATTTTGCTGCAATATTATCTCTCATGAAATTTGAAACAACTCCTAAAACAAGTTCATCTCAAACAACATCAACTATAGTCATTTTTTTAAAATAAACCAAAAAGTCTTGTTTTCTAAGTGTGCCAACTAAAAAAGTTAAGATATTTTTAAGTTTGTAGTATTTTTCCATTTTCTTCTTTGTAAATAGACTAAAATCAAGTTTTTAACATTTTTTGATGTCGCTAATTTATGTTTTTCTCCTGCAAAGTCAATTATTATTTTTCGTTTGACAATATTTTTTGTATAAGTTTTTTATACGATATACTAAAATCTATTGTTTATAAGGAGCTTAAAGCAATAAAAAATAGTTTTTGAAAAATAGTTTTTTTGTATATATTATGTGAGAAAATTATACTAAAATTTTATAAATTACGTGCATAAAAAAATGAAAAAACAATACTTAATGATTCTAGCTATAATAGGATTAATTCTTATTATCTGAGTACTTTTTAACAAATATTCATCTTCTGATAAATCTATCATTTTTTCTCACCCTTGAACTAATATAAATTTTGCAGATGAAAAAGTCCCTATGAACGATGTTTATTTTTTTACAAAAGAAAGATTTGATAAAGAATTTTATATAAATTCATACAATGTTTATCAAGATATTCTTTATATAAAAAGAAGTCCTCTTTATATGCCTTATATAGAAAAATCCCTTAATGAAGCTAAAATTCCAAATGATTTCAAATATTTAGCTATTGCTGAATCAGCACTATTAAACAATGCTTTATCTAGTACTAGTGCGGCTTGAATATGGCAATTTATGCCTGAAACAGCCAAAAGATTTGGGCTTCAAGTAAATGATTATGTGGATGAAAGATATAATCCTGAAAAATCAACAATAGCTGCTATAAAATATTTCAAAGAATTATACAAAAAGTTCTGAGATCGGACTTTGGTTGCAGCATCTTACAATAGATGAGAAAATGGCATAAAAACTGCTTTAGATAAACAAAAAGTTAGTTCATTCTATGATTTATATTTAAATGAAGAAACTTCTAGATATGTTTTTAGAATTCTCGCAATAAAATATATTATGAAAGATTATGAATCAAAAAAATGGTTTATAGATAAGATAATCTGAGATAAATATTATCCACCAAAAACTAAAACTATAAAAGTAGAAAAAATTGATAATCTTTATGATTTTGCAATAAAGCAAAATGAAAACTATAAAACAATAAAATTACTAAATCCTTGGATAATCTGAGATTCTCTTCCAGAAGGAAAATGGGAAATAAAAATAATGAAATAAATAAAATAACCCATCCCCAACCCTTCCCTTAAGTCTAATGGAAGGGAGTTAGAACAAAATTTAATATTCCTTCCCTTAGCCTTAAGGGAAGGTGTCCGTTAGGACGGATGGGTTAATTATTAAATATCTTAAATAAACATGAAAAAATATAATATTTTAGTTGCTTGTGCACTTTCTCAAGAATTAAAAACTATAAAATCAGAAATCAAAAAGCTAAGTTTTCCGAAATTAAAAATAGATTTTTTGCAAACTTGAGTTTGAAATTATAATACTCTGTATTCCCTAAAAAACTATTTAGATAAAAATGATATAGATTTTTTAGTGAATATTTGAGTTTGTGGAAAAGCTCAAAATAATTTAAAAAATGATTTATTTCAAGTTGCCAGAATAAAAAATAATGCTAATTCTAAGGAATCTTTGCCTCCAATATTTTTCAAATTTCTAGATTTGAAATCTATATTATCAAGCGAAAAAGTAATTATAGAAAGCAATGAAATGCTATGAGAAGATTATGTAGATATGGAATCTTTTGCTATAGATTTTGTAGCTTCAAAAGAAAAAATTCCTTTTATTATTCTAAAAAAACCTTTTGACTTTGTAAGTATTGAATCTAAAAAAGTTGATATTGAAGCAATGCAAAATTCCCTAAAAGATTTAAATTATAATTCTCTATTTGAAAATATAGTTGCATATTTAGACAAAAATATAAATGAACCTATTAACTTGGATTTTTATAAAGAGTATTTTTCATTTACTTTCCGAGAATTTGAAATTTTTAAAAAATTAGTAAATAAACACAAAGCTCTTCATAAAAAAGATTTTACAGATTTTTTTGAAAAGAATAAAAATTTAGCAAAAAAAGAATTTCTAGAAATCTTTGACAAAGTATAAAAAATAATTATAAAAACATAAGTATCGACTCAAATCAAGTCGAAACTCAAAAAAAATTCCTTAAGGAGGAAAAAATGGATTTAATTGATTATTTAAATGCAATTTGTTTGTTTATATTTCTAGTTGTTTTGGGTTATATCATAGCACATTATCTTTACAAAATGTGGTTTAATTCACATTTAGTAACGCTAAAAGAAGATAATAATTCAAATCTGAAAACATCAGAAAGTGTCAAAGACAAAATCATATTTGAATATACTCTTGGTGGGTATATGGATATGATTTCTCTTTCAATTCCAGTTCTCACGATGAATTATGAAATCTATGGCGGAAATAGCAGAATGGTTTTTGGCGATGGTGATGCGGAAGAAGTAAAAAATAGAATTTTTTACATTGGCTATGAAATAAAAGCAAATTCTGGCAAATTTTTTGTGTATAGCAAAATAAGAGCCAAAGATGGAGAAATTCGATTTTCTACTTTCTTGGGGGAAAATCCTTGTCGTTTCATTGTATTTACTACTGATTCTAATATGGCATTTGTACCAGACAACAAAAAGATTCAAATTATTGAAGATACTTTTGATATTGATTATGTTTTCGATGCAATGCCTTGGCAAAAATTGGGAGATAAAAAATTCTCTCGTGTTCTTGTTGAAGAAGCAAATAAACTTGTTCCTTATGAAGAATATTTCAAATGGCATCCTCTTGGTGTCAGCGAAGGTTTCAACCAAGGTAATATGCCTTCACCACTCCCCTAATCGGGGAGTTTTTTTTATTTTTCGTATCTTCTCATCCAAGTTAATTGTCTTTTCGCATAATTTCTAGAATTTTTCTGAACAAGTGATTTAGTTTCTTCTAAACTAGTTTTTCAGTCTATATAATCAAAAAGTTCTCTATAACCAATGCTATTTAGTCAAAAATCTTCCTTTTTATATCATTTTTCAAGTAAAGATTTAAATTCTTCTACTAATCAGTTTTCAAACATTAAAGCAACTCTTTTATCTATATTTTTGTATAATTCTTCTCTAGAAGTAAAATTATTCAAAAAATATATTTGTCTAATCGTGTCATAAACTATTTCTCAATTATCTCAGCTAAATGAATTTATAAAAAATACATCATATTTTAGTTTTTTTTCAGTAACGAAATCTAGTTTAGAGAGACCTGTAAGAAGCATAACTTCAATTCATCTCATTACATACATATAATTATTTGGATGCAATTCTAGGGCATATTTAGGATCTAGTTCTTGTAATTTTTTATAAATATATTCATTTCCAAATTCCAGTCTTTCAGCTTCTAATTGTTTTCTCAATTCTTCATCTCTTGGAGCTTTTGAAGTGAAATTATCATAAATAAGACTATCTATATAAAGTCCAGTTCATCCAGCTAAAACTGCTACTTTTCCAGAATTTAAAATATAATCTATATGTTTATTTGCTTCCAAATTATAATCTCAAACTGAATAATAAGTATCTGGATTTATTATATCTATCATATGGTGAACTATTCCCTGTTTTTCACTTTCAGTAATTTTGCCTGTTCAAATATCCATATATTTATAAATTTGTCTTGAATCAGTAGAAATTATTTCAGAATTTAAATATTTTGCCACATCAACAGAAACCGCTGTTTTACCTGAAGCAGTTGGTCCGTATATTACAACTATTTTTTTCTTATCAGATTTCCTAAATAAGAAATCATCTAAATATTTAAATAATTCATTCATTAATTTCAAGTTTTAGTTTTAGTATTAATCTAGTTTTATCTAGTTTGAACTTAAAATCAAGATAAATTTATTTTTTTGCAAAAAAAGTTTGCATAATCAAATATTTTTTATATAATGCCCTGGCTTTAAAAAAAGAAACAAAAACTTTTTTTGGGGTTGTAGCTCAGCTGGTAGAGCAGGTCCCTTTTAAGGACAAGGTCGCGGGTTCGAATCCCGCCAACCCCACCATTTAAAAATAAAATAAAATATAAGGAGATTTTTTTGAAGTCTCCTTATATTTTTTACTTAAATAACCTATAATTATTATGGCAAATAATGTACATGTAATAAATGATAATAATTTTGAAGCTGAAGTTTTAAGCTCTACTGGAGTTGCAATAGTTGATTTCTGGGCTGAATGGTGTGGTCCTTGCCAAATGATGCTACCTATTTTAGCTGATTTTGCTGATTCAAATACTGCTGTTAAAGTATGTAAAGTAAATGTTGATGAAAATCCAAATACTGCTATGAGTTTCAGAATAATGAGTATTCCTACTATCCTAGTTTTCAAAGATGGTAAACCAGTTGAACAACTAGTTGGTGTACAACAAAAAGCTAGTTTAGAAGCTATTGCTGCTAAATATTCAACTCCTGCAAATAATGCAGATTTCTCATGAGAAAAAGCTGCTTAATTCATGAAAATAAAAAAACGACACAAATTGTGTCGTTTTTTTATTGTTATTTTATTGGAACGTGGATAATTGGAACGAAAATATTCGTTCCCTACATTTTTATATTATCCCTTTTATTGCACTTATATTAAAACTATAATTCATCTTAAGTCCTCAAATTATTCATATATAAGCCTTTTTTCCATCAATTATAAGCGGTCTAATAATAATTGTATAATCTTTTAGATAAGCAATAATATTTTCTTCTCAAATAAATACATTAACCTCTCTATTTAAATCAAGGCTTTCTATAAATTTGATGAAATTCGTTTTATCTTCAAGCATTTTTATAATATTAAAAATACTATTTCAAAGAGCTTTATGATTACTTTCCAAAAAAGCTGCAACTCCAGAATATTTCAAAATTCAGTCCTCCGGAACTACAAAAAAAGTTATTTCTTTTGTAGAATTAGCTAAATTAAAAACTAAATCAAATATAAAATCTTCTAGTTTTTTTATATTTTCTCAAACTCAAATATTTTTTGAAGCAAGCAGATAATCAGGAGAAATTTGCATAAAATAATTAACAAAAGCTCTAAGACCTTTTGCTGTTGGTAATCTACCCGCCGAATTATATGGCTGAAAAACCAAATCAAGTTTTTCCAAAACTGCCATATCATTTCTAATTGTGGCTGATGATACTCACATATCATACTTTTTAAGAAGTGCTTTACTACCAAGCACTTCACCAGTTTGTAGGAATTCTTCAACTATTATTTTAAGTATTGAGATATTTCTCTCT
>JAVHPF010000095.1:0-25894 GCA_036170435.1 Patescibacteria group bacterium | reverse complement strand
TTTTCTAAATATTCTTATGAATTTCAAACTAAATTAGAAATCGGGGAAGATAATATATATGTATGTTCTGATTGTGGGCAAGCTCATAATGATGAAATAGTTGAATGAATTTTCTCTTGTGTAAATTGTAAATCAGATAAATATGAAATAGTAAAAACTTCAGAAGTTGGAAATATTTTCAAACTTGGAACAAAATTTTCAAATGCTTTTGGACTTAATTATTTAGATGAAAAAAATGGGAAAAATGAAGTTGTAATGGGATGTTATGGAATTTGAATTTCTAGACTTATGTGAGTAATTGCTGAATACAAAATGGATGAAAAATGATTAGTTTGGCCAGAATCTATCGCTCCAGCAAGTCATTATATAATAGTTATTTGAGAAGATAATCTTGAAAAAGCAATTAATTTAGCTAGAGAAATTGAAAGCAAATGATGAGAGGTTATAATAGATGATAGAACAGGAAAAGTATGATTTGGACAAAAAGCGAATGATGCTGATTTACTTGGTATTCCAAATAGAATAATTATTTCACCAAAAACTCTTGAACAAGGTGGATATGAATTGAAGGGAAGATTAGATAATGAAGGAAAAATAATAAAATTATAGTTTTTCTTTGACAATAAAGCAAAAAATCTTATAAATATTTCTTATTTTTTAATAATTAAATTATGACAATAGTTTCTATTCCAGCATGAACTCCTATTACTGTTGAGGTATCTCATATCGAAGTAAGAAATAAATTTACAGCAATAAGTAAAGAACTACAAGAAATTGTTAATGAAACTTGAGTTTCTGCTATGGATATTTTGACTAAATTATCTTGAACTGATGGTGTAGCTCATAGTGAAGCTTATTTTTGAAATGTTTCAACAGAACCAAATTATGAAACTTTAAGAGAAACTTGAGATCAATTTTGGGTTCTAAAAAAAGATACAGAGCTAGAATTCGATGATGAACAAGCAGCATAATATGATAAAAATAATATCATTCGTTGATTCTTTTAAACATTTTGAGAGCCCGATAAATGAATACTTAAAGAGACTTCAAAAAGAAGTCTCTTTAATGAAATTAAAACCAGTAAATAAATGAAGTATAGGTGAAATAGTAAAAGCTGAAACTTTGATACTTAAAGAAACTCTGTCTAAAACTAAATGATATAAAGTTTTGCTTTATATAAATTCTAAAGAGTTTGATAGTATGTGATTTGCTGATTTTATAGAGAAAAATAGAGATTTGTATTCTGATATAGTTTTTATAATTGGAGGAGCTTACGGAGTTGATTTTGAACTAATAAAGGATGAAATAGACTTCAAGCTTTCATTGTCTCCTATGACATTTCCTCATATTATGGCAATTATGATATTACTGGAACAAATTTACAGATGACTTTCTATCAAAAAGGGAAGCGAATATCATCATTAAAAAAATACTCGTGAATTTCACGAGTATTTTTGTTTAAAAATCTATTATAACAGGAGTATTTATTTTTACTGTAGAATAAAGTTCTTGTTCATAAAATCATGGAACTCTTACGCATCAGTGAGATCTTTGAGTTCAATCTGATTTTCATTGATGAATGTAAATTCATCAATTTATATTCATTGCGTATGCCATAGGAGCATCATCATATTTTCTAGATCTTTTATCATGTTCTTTAAAATTTATTTTAAATTCTCACTCTGGAGTATGTTTATCTTTTAAACCAGGAGAAATATAAGTAGCTATATATAGTTTTCATTCTTTATAATAGGCTAGAGAATGTAATCAATTTTCTAATTTTGTTATATAAATTAAATCTTTTCATTTTATTTTATGATTTATTTTTAAATCATCTATTTTATTAGGAAAGTAATTTCTTAATTCATCATAAATTAGAGGAAAATTTACTTTATCCAGATCACTTAAAGGTATTTGACCTTTTTTAGAATTCTTTTTTGGGTCTATATCATTATACTTCTTTAATATTTCATCACTTTGTCAATATCATAACATTTCTCAAAGATTTCTTCTTATTCAAGGCATATATAGAGGAGTATCTTTTAATGTATTTATTTTAACTTGTTTTATAGAAATTTCTTCTTTTAGTAGCTCAACATTAATTTGTGTTTTCGTTGCATTTAATTCTTTATATGTTTCAATTTTACTATTATCTATTAGTATTAGGGTTTCATTTTTTTCTTCATTATTTGGAATTTCACTATTTTCTTTTTCATTTATTTCAGCCATTTTACTAGTCTTAGTTTATAAAATTTTATTGATTTTAACATATTAGCTTCTATAAAGCAAAAAAACACTACTTTTAAGTAGTGTTTTTTTTAAATTAGTTCAAAAAATTTTTTTGTAAATGTATTTATAGTTAAATTAATAATTCATTTAGAATAATCAAACTTAATTTTTTCTATTTTTGATTTTTCCATTTCAATAAAAGCTTTGATACGAGTTTTTATATAATCTTTATCTTGTGTTTCTCATCATTTTGTAAAAATTCTACTAGAAAAATTTTCTAAATCTTCTTTTAGCTTGTTCATACTATTTGTTTCTAAATTTTCATCAGATAATATGTCCTTTACTGAATTTGAATAAACTTGGATATATTCTTCTATTGAATCATATCTTATGTTCATAGCATTATTTTCTAGAAGTCAATTTATATAAGTAATTGTATTTTGAAATAATTTATAATTAAAACTTCCAGTTTCATCTAAAAAACTAGTATAAAATTCCTCAAAAGATTCATCAAGAAGTATTTTTCAAATCCGAATATTACAGAAATATTTTTTTAAATCTCGGTCATAATATTTCTTTATTTTTTCTGTTCAGGTATTATATATACCAATAGTACTTGTTTCACTACGCATATTTTATATTTTATTAATATTTATTTCCATAAGCGAATTTTTTCATCACCTAAATATTATCCTAGTTCCTCATATAATTCATAAATCAAAGATTTTTCACTCAATTGGAGATGTTATAAAATCAAAAATTTTCTTATCTATTTTTTGCAAAATAGGATTTATTATATTTGTTAAATCTCATAATACAAGATTTTCTAATCATTTTTCTATATTCAGCGAAATGTTATCAGGAACTTTTAATAGATGTTCCATTTTTTTCTCTATAATTAGGCTTTCTATTTTCTCTTCGACAGATTTATTTATACTTGTTAATTTATCCAACTTGCTAAAATAATCTTTCTTTCATCATTTTCAATCATCAAAATTATGACTAATTCTAGATTTAAGATGATTTTTATTCATTACTTTATTTAAATTTGATAGAATTTCTCTTTCTTCATTTTTACTTACTCATTCTATAAATAAATATATTTCATCTCAACCAAGCGATATTTGGATTTTGTCTCAATATATTTCTTTTAGAGATTTAACAGTATCTATAAATTTTTTAGTTACTTTATTTCATGCTTTAAGTAGATCATCCTCAGCTAATTTTCAGTCTAGTAATTTATCTCAAAGTATTTTGAATTCCCCTAAATTATCAATTCACATATCTTTTATATCAATAAAAGCACTCATTCAAGATCTTCATTTTGTTATTTCAAAGAAAGATTCTCTAGATAGAGTTCATTTATATGTATAAACAAGATCTTCAATGTCTAAACTTCATTTTTTTATTCACGAATTTATTTTTTTTGCTATTATTAAATCTTTATCTAGATTTATACTTGGTGAAATAAAATCAAATCATGAATTTAATTCATTTATGTAATTTTTTGTTAATTCATTTAATTCTGGAGGATTTACTAGTCAAGTTTCCCCATATTTTCTAACATACCTTAATAAAATAGGATTTATTGTAGTAATTCAATTTATGTCTTTTACTATTGCCTTATATCTTATTTTATTAAATTCAAATTCTTTGTCATAATATTTTTCTATAATTTCAAATTCTTTATTTCTAGCTTTTATAGAATGGTTTTCAATATTTTTCAAATTAAATTTAGTAGAATCAAGTCATGATTTACCGATTCATTCTCTTGATGATATTTCAGCTTCATAAAAAACTTTTAATTTTTCTTTATCTGTCGCTCATTTTTTAAGTATTGATTCTCAAATAGCAAAATCAAGATTTTCTCTTATAAGAGTCTCTATTTCAGATTTATCTTTTCATAGTTTTATAGATATTTTTTCTATATCAGGATTTAATTCTGTTATTAAATTTGATATAATTTCATCCTTATTTTTTCATTCAAAAAACGATTTCCCAACATTAATATTAGGAGATGAAAATGTAAGATTTTTGTAATTTGTTCTAATTATTCTTGAACTTTCTTTTAATCAAGTAGTATTTTTTTTGAAATTATTTTTTATATTGTCTTGAAGTTTTTCAAGTAATGTATCAGTAAAATTTTGTCCTAAATTATCATTTAGTTTTTTAATTCAAGAAAATGTAATATTTGTAACAGTTTCACCAGGAACAAGTCTCATAACTTCAATCAAAGGATAATTTTCGCTTACTATAGAGTTTATGAGTTCTTTGGTTTTTCTATCATGTGGAATTTCTATTTTTTTTATATTTTTATCAGAATTCAAAATTTCTATTATTTTTTCTCTAAATTCATGTTGATTTGTAGATAAAATTGGTGAAATTTTTAAAGTATCAGATGTTTTTTCTTCTAGTATTTTTTCATTTATTTTAGGAATTTCATTTTTTAATTCTTGCGCTGGAATATTTTTTGGAATAGTTTTTTTGATTGAGTTTAATTCTATTTTACTGATTTCTTTTACAGCTCATTTTTTTAAAATCTTTTTTCATATAGTTAGAAATACAGCTGTAGACAAACCTAATTCAGCAACTGATTTTCATTTTTCATAAGCATTTCAAACAAATAAATCTCAAATACTTTTTCCAATTCATTCAATTATCTGGGCAAAAATTTTTAAAACATCAGAAAAATTCATTTTAGATATTTCATCAAAAATTTTTACTATTAGTTCAGTTCAATTATTTTTTAAATACATTATTAAATCTGCATT
This sequence comes from Patescibacteria group bacterium, assembly GCA_036170435.1. Lineage (GTDB taxonomy): Bacteria > Patescibacteriota > Gracilibacteria > BD1-5 > UBA6164 > JAQVPN01. The sequence continues at coordinate 20,894 of JAVHPF010000095.1, read as the reverse complement.
TTGAAGCAATGAAACATCAATTATTCATTTTATAAATTGCGAAGTTTCACTATTTTGATAAGTTTTTTTCTTTATAGATAACTTTTCATAAAGTTCATTTTGTATTTTTTGAACTTCAATATCATTTATTTTTATTTCTGAGTGTTCATATTCTTTTTTTATTTTAGTTTCTTCTATAATAAGCTCTTTTTCAATTTTTTTCTTTCATTCTCGTAATTTCTGTGGATTATTTCAAAAAAAAGTATGTAAATTTAATAATTTTACTTTGGTTTCTCCTAATAATTTTCAATTTCATTTTTCTATAAGTCATTTTGATTCCATAGACAACAAAAAATCACTTGCAAATTTTTCCCTTGCAAGGCTTTCTGAATGCATTTGTGTGAAATCAAAATTTTTCATGGTTTTTATTATTTTAATATTTGCTTTAATTTTATCATATTTCTTTATTACAAACAAAAAAGCCCAGACTTTTAGCCTAGACTTTTTTGAGTTTTATTCTGTAATATTAATCCAAAATTATTTCTTTTACTAAATTCTTAATTCTTAGTATTTCCATATTTTCAATAGCTAATTTTCTTTTGTTGTTTTCTGGAATTGAATCAGAAACTATTAATTTATCAATTCATTTTGCTAATTTTTCATGAGAATTGTCTGGAAAAACTCAATGACTAGCAAATGCGCTTACAGATTTTGCTCATAAGCTTTTTAGTTTTTCTGAAGCCTCAATTATAGTTCCTCAAGTTTGGATTAAATCATCAATAATTATTAAATCTTTTCAAACGGGGTCTCATTCTTTTAGTTCAATTATTCTATTTCATCAAACTCTTTTTTTAGAACAAACAACTTTATCAAAATCATTAAATATGTTTCAAAATCTTTTAGCAGCTCATTCATCAGGGAATACAATAGTTTTTCCTTTTATTTCTTCTTTTAATAATTCAAAAACACTATGAGTTTCTATATTTATATTTCTTGCATCAAATAAAAATTCTTCTACTTCAGCATGTATATCGAATATATGTAAATTATTTTTTACTCCTGATTTTCAGCTTGCTAAATTAGAAAGAATATTAACAAAACTATGAGCAGTAGCAACTTCACCTGGTTTTCAAACTCTTTCCATAGTTCCAACTGGAAAATAGGGCATTATGATATTTAGAGCCGCAACTTTATAATCTATAAGTCATTGTAAAAGAGCATAGTTTATAAAGAAATCTTTTGGATCTGAGAAATCAAGTAATACAGTTGCAATTTTATTTTTTACATCATCTTTTACAATCTGTATATTTGGCCAGGCATCAGGGAATCTTTCCATTTTTACATTAGCTTTTTTTATATTTAGTTCTTTTGATAATTCTTCTCATAAATAATCAAAACTTGGACTAGTAATTATAACTTTATCACTTATTTTATCGTTCATAATATTTTAATTATATTTTAAAATACTTTCAAGTTTATATTCTCATAATTTTTTTCTTTCAGGCATTTCCATTAATGCTTCTTCATCAAGAGATATTGCAAATACTATATTTTCAACTTTTCATCAAACTTTTTCAACTAAATTACTTGCAGCCTTCATAGTTCCTCAAGTAGCTAATAAATCATCAACCAATGCAACTTTTTGTCCTTCTTTGATTGCTCAAACTTGGATTTCTATTTCATCATTTCAATATTCAAGACCATATTTTATTCAAACAGTTTCTCAAGGTAATTTTCCAGCTTTTCTAATCATTACGAAAGGTTTTTCAAGTAAGACTGCAATTGCTTCACCAAATAAAAATCATCTTGCATCAAGTCCTGCAATAATATCAGCTCATTTACATTTTTCAGCCATTTCAAATACCATATTTCTCATTGCATCTCTATTTTCTAAAAGTGGAGAAATATCTTTGAAATCAATTCACTTTTTTGGGAAATTTGGAACACTTCTTATATAATCTTTTAAATCTATATTTTTATAATACATTCAAGCTCTAGAAAGAAATTTAGAAGTATTATATTTTATCATTTCAAGTGCTGATAAGTCAGGATTAGAAAAACTTAGTATATCTGAAACTAAATCATTAGTAGCATTAGTAACGCTTTCAACTGTTTCAACTTGTCTTGAATATCTATTCCTAAATCCTTGAATTTTTGTATTCCAATTAGCAAGATCTATCAATAATTTTGAAGCACTTACTTCTAAAGACAATTTTTTTTCTAAATCTGGAATTATTCATAATTCATAGGCAACTGAAACAATATTTACAAGAGTATCTCAAGCTTCTTTATACATTTCTTCAATATCACCATTTTCTTTTGCTTCAAGTATTTCTCAAGCTTCTTGTGTAACTTTATTTATAACATCATCAAGTTCTACATGAGCTTTGAATTCTATATCTTTATATTCTTTCATTATTTCATTATAATTTGTCATAACGTATATTTATTAATAAGTAAATTTGTTCTCTTGGAACACAAGCAATATAAAGGAAATCAAGAAAAAAACTTTAAAATATAATTAAAATATACAACAAAGTTTGATTATTAAATTTTATTAGCTATATTAAAAGAGAAGATAGTATTATTAAAAATATAACTTTTTGTTACACTTATGAAAAAATATATTAATTTATTAAAAAATATTGGATTTTCTGAGAAAGATTCACTTATTTATTTATCACTTTTACAAAATTGAAAGAGTTCAATTGCGGATATAACAAATAATACAAATTTGCATAGAATAGAAATATATAGGCTACTTCCAAATCTACTTGAAAGTGGTTTTGTGTTAGTTTCTTTAAAATGAAAAAGAAAATATTATTCTCCTGCTGAACCCTCAAAGATAGAAGAAATATATTTAGAACAATTAAATAGAAATAAAAATTCTATTTTAGAATTATCAGAAATGTATTCAAATATAGAAAAAAAACCTAAACTAACATATCTTAATTGAGATAAATGAATCACATATGTATTTTCTGATATTGTTAATAGTCTAAAAAAAGGAGAAACTTTTTATAGAATTACTTCAGAAATTGATACTCAAAAAGTAGATTCTCTACTACCAAAAAATTACAGAGAAATCAGAGATAAAAAAGAACTTGAAAGATATGTTATAATGTCAGAAAAAGCTGCTCAATCAAAACAAAATAGACTCGATAGGGAATTAGTAACTATTCCAGAAAAATATGATGAATTCAGAGACGATGTATTTATGACTATATATTCAAACAAAGTTGCCTACATAGATTTTCAAACAAAAGCTTCAATAATAATTGAAAATAAGCAAATTGCTAAGTTTCAAGAAAAAGCTTTTAAGTTATTATTTAAAAGTTTGAAGAAGTAAAAAAAAGACCAGAATAATCATTTTGATTTCTGGTCTTTTTTTACGATTTTATTTTAGTTATTCAAGTTTGGTCAAACATGACACCTAGTTATATTAAAATAGAAATTTTAAAGAAAAGATAAAAAATACCTTAAGTTTAGAACTTAAGGTATTTTTTATTGTATTTCTGATGCTTGTTTTAATTTTTCAGCACATGCAAATAATTCATTTGACAACTTTATTCTTCATCTTCATTTGTCAGCTTCTCAATCTTTATAAATTTTAGCTGATAATAATTCTAAGAATACTTTAAATTCTGAATCAACTAAATTAGAAATTCTTTTCGCTAACTCTTCTTTATCTATATCTAATCATTTAATTTCTGTTGTATGTTTCATTTCTGGAAAATCATTACTTATATAAGGTAAGCAAATCTTCAATGCAGTCATTATATTTTTACTTGCTTCTTCTAATAATTTAGATGTTTCTTTATTATCTGTTTTTTCTCCTAAAGAAGATATAAAAGATGATAAACTATCATAAAATAAATCTCATATTTTTTCTGATAATTCTTCATTTGATATATTAATTCATTCTATTCTTTCAGTTTTAGTAGAAATAGTATTTTCTACTTGATTTGAACTATTTGATATATTAGATTGAATTTTAGATACTACTTGAAATATTACTTCTACTTCAGATTATACACAATGGAGTTTTTGAGCTCAACAAGTATATAGTCAATATCGGTTAGATTGAAAAATGAGTTGATTAAAACTATATAATCGTGCATTATCAGACTCAGAAATTCAACAAATTTATCTTGACTGAACTCAAACAACAAATAATGATACTTCAACAAATACACCAACATATACATATAATCCTTTAATTACAAATACTGGATTGCAGTATAATTTCTTGGATAGTAATTCTTTGATGTGTTATGCAAATAAAAAAATACAATCAACATCTACTACTAATAAAACTAAAGTAAATGCTGAGTGAGATCCTGTAAATTTGGCAACTTGAGAATTTGATTATGAAAATACTTTGATGAGTATTCCTGGGAAAAAACTTCCATATGAATTTAAGCTAAATTATAAAAATCAGACTTATTACAACTGACCTGTATGAATAAATTGGGATCATAACTATAATAAATATTTAACTGGAGAAACTAATTGAAATGTTTTGTATTATAACTGAAAACTTTGAGTTTTTAGATTTATAAATAACTCTAATTGATTTGATTATAATCCATGATTAAAGGCTAATTTAGTTCTTTCTTGATGAGTATATCAAATAAACTATGATTCTGGAGATAAAGAATATTTTAATAGTGATAATAAACTATTAAAACTAGAAGATAAATATCAAGATAATTTACTTTTTAGTTATTCTGGATGACTTCTAAGTCAAGTTACAGATACTCTTGGAAGAAATATAAACTATAATTATTATGATCATAACAGACTCGCAAATCTTACTGATTTTAATGGAAGAAAAGTAGAATTAACTTATTTTGATTGATCTACAAATTCTTGAAGTATTTATGATTTAAAAGAAATCAAAATAAATAATGGAACTTGAAGTGTAAAAACTATAAATTTCGAATATACAACAGGCTGAGATGATACTTCAAATCATAATATAACAAAACTAATAGATTCTAAATGACAAACTTATGTAGTAAATACATATACTACAGATGATAGAGTTGCAAGTCAAACTTATGGAACTTGAACTATTGGATATAATTATACTCTTTCGTGAACTAGTGTTACAAAAAATACTGTTACAGATAAAGTTTGAAATGTGATAGATTATTTTTATGATGCAAATTGAAATAATACTCAAACAAAACATTATACAAATTCGGGAAATATAGATTATTACTATACATATAATTCTCTAGGATATTTAGAAACAGAAAAGAAAGCTGCATGAAATGGAATAAAATATACTTATGATTCTAAATGAAACTTAACAGAAAAAAGAGAAAAAGCAGATATTACATCTGCTGATTCCACAAGTGATTTAGTTACAAGCTATACTTATAATAATAAGAATCAAGTATTAACTACAAATTTAGTAAATTGAGTAGTTATTTCAAATACTTATGATACAGCTTGAAATTTAACTGAGAAAACTACATCTTGACTAGAAACTAGTACTGGAGTTACTTATTCTACAACAAAAACATTCTCATATAATAGTGTTTGAGAATTAACAAGCTCAACAGATGCTAGATGAAATACTGTGAATTTCGTATATTCTGGATGACTTCTAAATCAAACTATTGCTTGAACTTGAAGTCTTTCTAGAACTACTAATTTTGCATATAATGATTATGGAATATTAACAAGTTCAACAGATGCTAGATGAAATAGCACTAATTATCAAATAAACAATTTCAATCAAGTTTGAACTTGAATCACAAGTGAATGAATAGTTTCAAGATATATTTATGATGAAAACAATAATAAAATAAGTGAAACTAAATATTTCGCTTGATGAACAAAAACAATTAGTAATACTTATGATATTTTAGATAATTTAGTTTCAAGTATAGAAGATTATGATAATTCTAAAACTCTTACTACAAATATAAAATATGATAATAACTGAAATATCACAGAAAAACAGACTTGAACATGAGCAAAAATCAAGTATTCATACAATGAATTTGCAAAACTAAAAGAGGAAAGAATTATAGTTGATTCAGCTGATTCTAGCAAAGATTTACTAACAAGCTATACTTATGATAATAACCTAAATATAGTTTCAAAAACCGATGCAAAATGAAATACTACAAACTATAATTATGATTCTTATGATAGACTTATAAAAGAAATTAAGGCAGATTGAAGCTACACTTTGTATAATTATTATAAAGATTGAAGTATATCACAAGTACAAAACTATAGTTCAAGTGATATAAAATTATCAAAAAAAGTATTTGTATATAACTGACTTGGAAAAATAGTAAAAGAAATAAATTACAAAGATCCTGTAAATAGTTCTTGAGCTGTAAATACGACAACAGATTACGATAATAATTGAAATATTATTTCAAAAACTGATGCAAAATGAAATCTTACAAATTATACTTATGATGAGTTTAATAATTTGCTTTCAAGTACTGATAGTTTATGAAATAAGGTTTTAAATGAGTATGATAAAAATAATAATCTGACTCAAAAACAAGTTATCCAGACTAATTGAAAGACTACAACAACAAATTATGTTTATGACAAAGATAATAGGCTTATAAGTGAGACTAATAATTTAAACAAAACAAAATCATATACATACAATGAGCTAAACCAAATCATAAGTACAACAGATGAAAAATGAAATATTACAAACTATACTTATGATTATAACTGAAAAGTAAAATCAAAAACTCAAGTTAAAAGTAATTGAAATATACTAACAAGTTATACATACGATGAAAGATGAAATAATACGAGTATTACAGACCAAAACTGAAATACTACAACTTATACATATAATAATTTAAATCAATTAGTTAGCACAAAATATGCTGATAATAAAGAAATAAATTATACTTATGACAAGCTTTGAAATCTAGTTTCTCAAACTGATCCAAATGGAAGTATTACAACAAATACTTATGATACTATAAACAGACTAGTTTCAAGAAATATCCAAACCGGAACTTGAGTATTATGAGTAAATTCTGAAACATATACTTATGATGATTTATGAAGACTAGTGCAAGCTAATGATTCGAATAATCATAAATTAAACTTTTCTTACGATAGTTTAAATAGATTAATTTCTGAAAATCAATCTGGAAGTTTGGTAAACTATACTTATGATGATAATAATAATTTACTAAGTATCACAAATCCAAACTGAAAAAGTACAAGCTATACTTATGATACTTCAAATAGAGTTTTAGGAATTAGTTTTAGTGGAAATACTGTTGCAAATTATTCATATACTTGAATCTTAAATGATGAAATAAATCTTGGGAACTGAAAAAATATACTAAGTAGTTTTGATGGATTAAATAGATTAAGTAGTTTAAATAACTGAATAAAAATATATAACTATACTTATGATGATGTAAGTAATATAACAAGTGATAGTTTCAAAAACTTTAGTTATGATGATATTTACAGACTAACTCAAGTAAACGAAAGCTTATCTGGAACCAGTCTAGAAAGTTTTGCTTATGATAATGCTTGAAATAGGACAAGTAATAACAATAATTCTTATACAAGCAATATTTTAAATCAATATACAAGTTTATCTTGAACAACTCTAAGTTGAAGTTTGATTTATGATGACAACTGAAATTTAAAACAAAATTCTAAATATAATTTTTCTTACGATTACAAAAATAGACTAGTAAAAGTTACAAATTCAACTTGAACTATAGCAGAATATAGTTATGATGTACTTTGAAGAAGATATGAAAAGAAGACAAGCACAGAAACAATTAGTTATGTTTACTCTGACAAGAATATACTTTCTGAATACAAAAAAGTTTGAAATAATACTTTTAAGAAAGATTATATAAACTGACTTTGAGTTGATGATGTGATTGCTGTAAATCAAGAAGAACAAAATCTAACACAAGCAGAAAAAGAAGAGTTAGCTTTCTGTAATGAAAAAGTAAAACCTTACGAAACAGACTTTAATAAATATAACTGGTGAGCGATAATAACAAGATGTAACAATTTAGCTTCAAGTGGAAGTGTGGTGATAGAAAATACTTATTACTATCACAAGGATAACTTATGAAGTATTGTTTGAATAAGTGATTGAAGTTGAAATATAATTACAAGTTATGAATATAACTCGTATTGAAGCTTTACAATGAGTTGAAGTGATATAGGAAATACAAGACTTTATACTTGAAGAGAGTATGATAAAGAAATAAATCTTTATTACTATAGAGCAAGATATTATGATAGTGAATTGGGAAAATTTATATCAAGAGATCCGATTGGACAAGAATGAGGAATAAATATATATGAATATGTAAATGATAATCCTATAAATGCGATAGATCCTACTTGATTAAAATCAAAAGATGCTTTGGGTATTATAGTCAGTAAATTTAATATATATTCAAATATGTTAGAATCTGAAAAAAATAATTTATTAGATGTTAACTTTTGATATGCCGCAATATCTAATGAATGAGCTTTGTGAAATATAAAATTTAATTCGGAAATTAGAAGTTTATCAACATATATATCAGATTCATGTAATGATTCTAGTATTAATCCATGATTATGTTGAAAAACATTAACATTAAATAATACAAATTATTGGCTTACGGATTTTGGTAATTTATTATATTGATATAATGCTGGAAAATCTTGATTTAGTTTAACTTATGTAAAATTCTGAGCATGAGTAATAAATTTAACAAATTTAAAAAATCCTATAACAAAAAGCAAAGAGGATTATCCTTTTTATGAGGCATGATATGAATTATCTAAAAATATAAAAACATGAAAAATTGATTCCGAAATGTTATTAAAAACTTTGAAAAATGTATACTATGATAACTATAGAGATATATGAAAATATCGTTAATTTATTTAATTAATTTTAATTAGTATGTACACAAATGATCTTAATATTATGTTCATAATAGAGTTAATAATATTGTTATTATGAATATTATTTGTAATAGTAGGAGTTAAAAAATATTTAAAATTATCATATATTCCGTTTATATTTACTATTTTAATTTTTATTATAAATTGAATTTTAAATACTATATTAAAATCCGATATTCAAGAAATTTCATATAGAGGTATAATATTAAGTATTATAACAATAATTTTATTAATTTATTCTTTATTTTATTTAGTTAAAGATATAGTATATATTTACAAAAATTACGTTAATATTATTTTAACTAAAAATGAAAAGATATTAACTGTATTTTGAATGATAATTGTGATAGTATGTATAATAAATATTATTTAATTTAGTACTTAAAAGTTTATATTAAATAAAAAAAAATTGAAATAATACTTTTAAAAAAGATTATGTAAACTGACTTTGAGTTGATGATATTTTAGCCATAGATAAAGAAGAACAAAACTTAACTCAAGCAGATAAAGAGTAACTAAATTTCTGTAATACTAAAGTAAAACCTTACGAAACAGACTTTAATAAATATAACTGGTGAGCAATAATAACAAGATGTAATAATCTAAATTCTAGTTGAAGTCTGACAGTAGAAAATACTTACTATTTTCATAAAGACCATTTGGGAAGTATTGTTGGGATAACAGACAATTCTTGAACTTTAGTTTCTAGTTATGAATATGATGTTTTCTGAAATGCAACTTTAACTTGAACAGATATTTGAAATGATAGACTTTTCACTTGAAGAGAGTACGATAGAGAAACAGGATTGTATTATTATAGAGCTAGATATTATGATGCTAATTTATGAAGATTTATTAGTAGAGATCCAATTGGACAAGTTGATGATGTAAACTTGTATGGGTATGTTGGAGAAAATCCTATTAATTTTACTGATAGTTTGGGATTAAATTCAAAACCAGCAATAACAGATACAATCTGAAATATAATTGATTTACTTACTAGTATAGATTGGAATCAATTAAAAAATAATGCAGGGGAAAATATTCGTAATACTTGATTAGCTATTTCTGCAAGTACATTACCTGAATGTTTAACTACATCAAGTATCGCTGGATGATGCTCGCTAGCATTATCTCCAACTTGAGCTTGAATGTTATCATGTAGTCCAATAGCTGTAACTGCTTGAGTAACATGTTGAGCAACTGCACTTTGAGCTTGAATGGCTTGGTGATGAAATTATATGATGAATAGTAGTGGAAATTGAGGGAATAATTGAAGTAATTATAATTATAAGCAAGATAAAATGCTCTCAGATGGGGAAATTAAAAAATTAAAAAATTGATGATACGATATTCATGATTTGAAACCCGATTCTAAATATGATTTATTTAAAAATAAAATATGAGATATATATTTTAAAAGGAAAACTTGAAGATGAGAATCAGAAGCAAACTTTATAGATTTAAATATTAACAATTTTTAATATGAAAAAAATATACTTAAAGATTTTAACATTTTCTGTTAATCCAGTTACTTTAACTGAGGAACTTTGAATTAATATTGATAAGGTAATTATAAAATGAGAACAGATTAATGAAAAATGATGAAAATATTGATATAATTGATTTATTATAAATATTGATTTGAATAAATATGAAGATAATACTTTTATTATTAATATAAATGATATAATTAAAAAAATAAAAGTTATTAATAATATTGAAATTAAGCTATATATTGAAATGAATTTAGATAATAATTTACATTGAACTTCAATTGATAGTCATATTTTGAAATTTTTATGAGAAAATAATATAGATTTAGAAATAATATAATTATAAATTCATTATTCCTAATGCAAATTAATATGAAAAAAGACATTTTTTAAAAAATATATAATAATATTTGAAAAATTTTTATTTATAATTTTTTATTTTTGATAATTTTAATGATTATATGAGAAGCATTTTATTATCCAATATTATCTTTAGATAATCCAAAAATATATAATTCAGTAGGTTTAGTATATATGGTTTTATATAATTTTATAATTTTAAATTTAATAATATCTTGATTTATTTTCTTATATAAAAAATTATTATGAAAAAAATTTTAAATATTTTTTTAGAGGTTTTTTGATTTCTAGTATAATTCCGTTTATATTTATAATTATATGAATATTTATAAATATTTTATGAATTACTATAACTGAAGATTATTTAAATTGAAAATGTATAGACTATACTTATGAAGCTTTTGATTGTAGTGTATCAAACAATAATATTTGTAATTCACATAAAAGTTTAACTTACAGTTGTGGAAAAGTAGAAAACTTTTTTAATTTAACATATATGCATTTATTTATATTTTACCGATTTTTAATTTTTAAAATTACATTCTTATTATATATCATATTTAATATTAAAAAGATTTTTTTATTATTTAAAAATGATATCAAGAAGAACAAAATCTTACACAAGCAGATAAAGAGTAACTAAATTTCTGTAATGATATAAAGTACTAGCTTATTCTTTAAGTTTAGATAAAAAACACTTTAAGGTTTAAACCTTAAAGTGTTTTTTATCTTTTAATCATAACTTCTATTTCTAGATAATAAAAGTTCGATTCTGTTATACAAGTTTGGTGGACCCTCCGGGGCTTGAACCCGGGACCTCATCCTTAAGAGGGATTTGCTCTACCAACTGAGCTAAGAGTCCATAAATTTAATTAGTGCTGGTGAATAGTAAACAAAAAAGCCTAAAAATCAAATTTAATTTTAAACAAAAGAAAAAGCAGCCTAATAGCTGCCTGATTTTAAGCTGTTATAATATGGGATTGGTTGTTTGTTTGCAGCCTCAAGAAAAACTTTATTAAGGTATCCTGCAATTTTCTCCCCTTCTTTTGAATTACCATTTATAACACTCAATGGTTTTTGGACATGAGCCCGGTCTTTTGAAGTTGTGTATGATACACTTCCAAATGCTCTGTAAGGATATATATGATATTCTTTAGCATATTCTTCCTCAACATCACAAACTCTGCCATCAACTACTTTTTTTACCATTTTTGTTAATGAAATTGTTTTCAGTTCAGGTTGATCTTCACCTTTTAAATCAATTCCAATATTTTTTAAAAAAATAGCTAACTCGGTCATAATATACCTCTTTTATTTTGATTTTTGTTCAATGGTTATAAACAAAAAATCTATTTAGTCAAATTTTTTAATTCATTAAGTTTGTTAAGAGCATCAAGGGGTGAAAGATTATTGATATCTAGATTTAAAAGTTCTGTTAAAGCAGGACTTTCTTTTTCAATTATTTGGATTTCAGGTTCTACTATTATACTTCAAAAATTAAGTTGATTTCAAGTGTGAGCTTTTTCAAGTTTTAGAAGCATTCCTTTTGCAATAGATATTATTTCATTATTTATTCAAGCTAATTTTGCAACTTGTATTCAGTAAGATTTTTTGATTCATCATTTTATTATTTTTCTAAGAAAAATTATTCATTCACTATTTTCTCAAACAGCAACTGAGTAATTTTCTACTCATTTTAGACTTATAGATTCATCTATTAATTCGTGATAATGAGTTGCAAAAAGGGTCTTTGATTTTTTAGTATCATGAAGATATTTTAGAATTGACCAAGCTAAACTCATTCAGTCGTAAGTCGAAGTTCATCTACCAATTTCATCAATTATTATAAAAGAATCAGGAGTTGAATTATGTAAAATATTTGCCATTTCTTGCATTTCCACCATGAATGTAGATTGTCATAAAAACAAATTGTCTGATGCTCAAACTCTAGAAAATATTTTATCAGTAAGAGGAATTGAAGCTTCTCTTGCGGGTACAAAACTACCAATGTGAGCCATTAAGATAATAAGAGCATTTTGTCTTAAATATGTAGATTTTCATCCCATATTTGGACCAGTTATGATATTTATATATTTTTTATTATCTAGATTTAAATCATTGCTTATGAAATCTTTTTCTATTTTTTCTATAACTGGATGTCTTCCAGAAACAATAGATAATTCATTTTTCGCATTTGTTTTTGGTCTAGAATAATTATTATTATAAGCTATTCTTGAAAGGGAAGTCATCATATCAAGATTTGCGGTTTTTTTTGAAATTTCTTTGATTTCATTAAAACTTGCATTTATTTTTTCTCTAACGCGTTTAAAAATTTCATATTCTCTAGAATAAAGTAGGTTTTCAGCATTTACTATTTTTTTCTCAAAATCTTGAAGTTCCAAAGTAGTAAATCTAAGAGAAGTCACTAAAGTTTGTTTTGTTATGAAAAAATCTGGAATTTTATCTTTAGCGCTTACTGGAAGCTCTATAAAATAACCCAAAATATTTGTGAATTTTATTTTTAGATTATTTAGACCAGTTTTTGATGTGATTTCACTTTGATAATTAGCAAGCCAGTCTTGCGAATGTTCTACTAAATTTCTGTATTCATCAACTTGTTCATCAAATCAAGATTTTATGATATTTCAAGCTGTTATTAGATTGTTAGGTTCGTCTTTTATAGAAGAATCTATTAGATTTATGATTTCTTTTAAGTGCTTCATTTGAAAGGGATTATTAAAATTAGTTTAGGAACCCATCCCCTCGTTCCTCGGGACTTCCCTTAAAAAGGGAAGAAATTATAGAGCAAGCCTATGTTCTATTTCTCCCCTTTCCAAGGGGAGTACCCGAAAGGGGGAGGGGTTTCTTTCATTCATTTTAACTTTAGTCTTATAATTTGCAAAATTTATTTTGATTTTTTGCTCTAAAAAAGTATAAACTAAAGTGATTTTAAAAATAAACGCAAAAATATGATAAAAATACAAGAAAATGATACAATTGTTGATATAATTAATAGAATGAATGCATCAGAAGATAAAGAATTAATATTGGATTTTCCTTTTTCTCATCCGGTTTTACATAACTATTTATCTCTAAAAATTCTAAAATCAAAAGCTTCACTAAGACCTATAACAATAGTTACAGCAGATATTGCATCAAGAAAAATAGGGAAAAGTTTAGGTATAAATTATTCTGTTGTTAGTGATACAACGACTTTGGAAGATAAAAGAAAAGAAAATTTATTAAAACACAATTTTTCTTTTCTTGAATATATGATTTTCGAACTTAAAAAATATGCAAAATTAATATGGAGATTTATTTACACGAAAATGGGTCTAGATGTACTTATTTATAAATCTCCACTTGATAAAGCTAGAAGATCAGGAGTTGGATTTATTCTTATTGGTCTTGTTGTATCTTTTGCAATGTTACTTTTTATATTTTATTTTGCTGTTTCAAAAACTTATGTTTACATTACTCCTGAAGTAGAAGTTAGAACAAAAGCAAAAAATATAACTTTTCAAGTAACTAATGATGTTCAAACAGAAAATAATAATATAGTTGCTATAAAAAATATTTCTTGAACTTATAGTTTAGAAAATAATTTTGCAGCAACTTGAATAGATTATGATAATACAGCAAGAGCAAAGGGAAATGTGACTTTTATAAATACTCTTTCAGAAAAACAAACACTTAAACCGCATACTAGACTTCAATCATCATCATGACTTATGTTTGAAACAACAGATTGGGTTGCTATCCCTGCGAGATGACAAGTATCTGCTGAAATAGTTGCAAAACTTTATGATAGTGATGGTAAATTTATCTGAGTTAGATGAAATATAGAAAAAGATAAATTTATACTTCCAGGTTTGAAATTTAACAGAGATAAAATATATGCAACTTCAAATGAAAAATTCACGGGTGGTTCTGATAATATAGCATATTTAATCACAAAAGAAGATATAGATAATGCTAAAGCTACAATGGAAGAGAAATTGAAAAAATATGCACTTAAACAATTAAAGGATAAAATAGATCAAGATAATAGAAAAAATACTTTAAATTACGATATACTAGGAGTAAATGATATAGTAAAATATTCTAATATAAATGTTGCAAATGTTTGAAATTTCAAAGAATGAGATAAAATAAAAGATTTCAAAATGAATTGAAATGTAACAGTAGATACATTTATTTATAATAAAGATGAAGTTTTATCTATACTTAAAGATTTGATAAAAAATTCTCTTCTTGATGGAACTGAAAAATTCATGTTTGTAAATGATAAATCTCTTAGAATGTCAGATGTGATAACTAGAGCACAAGATGACAAGTCTATAAAATGAACGATGGAAGTAGAATATGGCATAAGTTATGATTTTGAAAATAATAGTAACTATTATGTTAAAAAAATCAAAAACACAATTATGTGACTTTCTAATAAAGAAGCTACAAATATACTTACAAATGATACAAAAATATCAAGCGTTTCTATAAAAAATTCGCCATTCTTTTTATCTAAAGTTACAAATAGACCAGAGAATATAATATTAAAAATAAATACGGATTAGGGAAATGATATAATTTACTTGATTTTAAATAATTATAGATATAATAAAAAGTATTACATTGTAATACTTTTTATTATGAATACGACATTTTCTATCAGAATAAATAATGATTTAAAAACATCATTTTTATCAAAAACAAAAGAAAGAGGATTGGATTGATCTACTATTATTAGACATTTTATGGAAAAATTTAATTCAAATCCAGATATAATTCAAATAAACATTGATGATAATATTTTTGATGATTTATTTGAAAATAAAACTAGTGTTTCAAAATTGGAAAAAATATCTGATAAATTAGATTCTATATGATTTTAATAACAAAAACTTTTGATAAGCTACTTGTAAAAATAAAATCTGTTTCTTTGGATGATGTAAAAATAGAGATAAATAAACATAAAAATTGAATTGATAATTTTAAAACTATATGAGTAATCAAATGAAGAAAAGTTATTAAATGATATTTATTATCTAAAAAAGTAAGATTAGTTGTTTTATTTCAAGAAAAAAACTGAACTTACTTGCCATTTTATATAGTCAAAAAAGAGACAAAAGAATGATATAATATCTCAGCATATTCATTGGATGATTTGCATTCAAAATTGGATAAAATTTTTGATGATTTAGATAATTGAAACTATAAAATTATTGATTAAATAAAAAGGATTAAGTTTTTAAAACTTAATCCTTTTTATTTGCTCTCCATCAGATAATATAAACAAAAATTTTATATTATTTTTTTTGCAAAACTCTACTGCCTTTTCTTTTCACATAGCAATCACAGCGGTTGCAATAGCATCAGTAAAATGTCAGTGTTCATGGATAATTGTAGCAGAAACAAGTTCATTTTCTTGCTCCTTAGAATATGGATTTCTGATGTGATGATATTTCTTGTCAGCTATTTCCCAATTTCTCAAATAAGTTCCAGATGTTGAAATAGAGGCATTTGTTATTTCAATTGTATCTATAGCTTCACCAGGATTAAATGGATCAGAAATTGCTATTTGCCATTTGTTTCAATCTAAATTTGTTCAGCTAGCATAAATATCTCATCACATATTTACCAAATTATTTTGGTATCATTTTTCACTTAATGCTTTGCTTATTTTTTCAGCTAAATATCCTTTTGCTATACTTCCAAAATCTAAGTTCATATTCTCTCCAATTTCTACAGAATTTCAGTATATTTTCACATCATCAAAGCTTAAATTTTCATCTATTTCTAATTTAGTGAAATTTCAAGTTTCAAAATCATTTGAATATCAGATTTTATTTAAATTTATTAAAGGATTGAAATATCAATCAGTAAGTTTAAATATTTCTTTTGATTTGTTTATTAGAAACCAGAAATCATCTCATATTTCTAGGCATTTTTCTCTATTTAACTTGTTTAAATCTGAAGTTTCCTTGAATCTAGAAAATTCATTTTCAAATTTTACTACTTGTTCATAAGATTTATTTATCAAATCATTTAACAGGGAGTCATTTTCGCTTATTATTGATATAGAGCAACTTGTTCCAAGTGCTTTGAAATCATATTCGTATTTTTGCATATTTTTATTTTTATTAAACCCATCCCCCTTCGGGGACTTCCCTTGGAAAGGGAAGAAATTAGAGCAAGTTTATGATCTATTTCTCCCCTTTTCAAGGGGAGTCCCCGAAGGGGGATGGGTTTCTAATTATTTAGATTTTCTTAAAACTCCTCACTATAAACTTGAGTAAATCATTTGTCTGCTAAAACTTTTCTTGTTGCAGTAACTACTCAGGGATTTCCACAGATGTAAAATTCAGTATTTGCTTCAAAATTATCAGATGATAAATCAATTCTACCAAAATGGCAGCCTTCAACTTCTTCTTTTGATGTACAAGATTTTATTTCAAGATTTTTGAATTTTCTTAAATTATCTAGGTAAAACAAATCAGATGCAGTAGCTACTCAGAAATATAATTTTTTTGAAACATTTTCTGGAGTATTTGAAATCATAGAATAAATAGGAGCAAGCCCAGTTCAAGTCGCTATAAATACTTTTGGATTAGCTGTATTTTTTAGTACAAATTTTCCAGAAATCATGTTGTAGTTTAATTTATCTCAAACTTTTTTTGTTCTAAGTAAAATTCCTGATCTTCAAAATTCAGTTAGTTTTATCAAAAAAGTATAAATATTTCACTCTTTGTTTGCAATAGAGTAGCTTCTATTAAACTCTCCTTCAGAATCTTTCATAGCAAAATTTAGAAATTGTCCACTTGTGTAGTCTAAATCTTTTTTTGTATCGATTTTCAATTCAATAACATCATTTGTTAGATAATTAAGTGAAACTATTTCGCTCTCACTTACTGTTATTTCTTCTTTTAAGAGTATGAAATCTGATTTTCCAACCCCACAAACAGGACAAAGCCAATCAGCTGGGATATCTTCAAAACGAGTTCCTGGAAGAATACCAGAATCTGGATCTCAAACATTTACGTCATATATATATCCACAAGGAACACAAAGCCATTTTGGTCCATCTGACATAGATTTTTTATTATTTTTATTTTTGAAATGAGCAATTACAAGAAGTATAATCCAAAAAATTACTGGTATTAGAGGTCAAAAATCTTTTTCAATTAGATATATGTGAATTGCAACAAAAGGGAACATTAAATAAGAAAGTTTTTGAAGAGTTTTCCAATGTTTTCAAAGAATTTTTGTAGATATTCAGTTAGAGGTAATCAAAAGAGGAAGTGAAACTAAAAAAGCAAGCATTCCCCAAAAAAGCATTCAAGAGTATTGCCATACATAAGAATCTGTGAATACTCCAAAAACTCAAGCTTCATATTGGCTAATTATAGCAAATCATAAAACATGAGCTATCCCAAAAATTCAAACCAAAATTCACATTTCTCTTCTGAATTTTGCAGCAAAATTTAATAATTTGCATTTTGGAAATAAATCTCTAAGCGGTCTAATATACATAACTACTATCAAGAAAAACCAAGACAAACTTCAAAAACTAGTGTAAGTTTGCATAGGTTCAAAGTATACGTAAATTGAACTTAGTGAAAATAAAAGTAAAAATATTTTTAATTGTTTTACATATTTATTTAGAAAATCAAAGATTTTGTTTATATATTCCATAAATTTTGGTTTAGATTTAATTATTAACTAGCTTTTGTTGTGGTATCAACTTTTGGAGTAGAAACTACAGGTTTTGTAACTACTGGTTTAGATGCTGTTACAACTGGTTTAGATACAACTTTTTTTGTTACATTTGTATTTAATGTTGTAGTCTTTTTAGCTGTTGTTATAACTTTTGCAACAGTTTTTTTGATTATAGGTTTTGCTACTACTTTTGGTGGCAAAGCATTTTTATCTAAATAAGTTCTAGCTTCATTATAACTAGTGAAAGTTTTGTTAAGATAAGAAAAATCAGGTCTTTTTACTTCAATTTTTCAGTTTTCAAACATTATTGTATAATTTTTCCCATTTGGAGCTTTATACACTTCAGGAGCAGGAACTGCATTTTGGTTTAAATAATTTTTTGCTTCATCATAACTAGAGAAAGTTTTAGATGAATAAGTTCAATCAGATTTTTTAATACTAACTATTCAATCATTATTAATTAAAGAATAAACTTTAGAATTTGGAGCTTTGAATAACTTACTTGCTGTAATTGCGTTATTTAAAGTTCAAGTATTTACTAGATTAGTATCAGTAGTTAAAGTATTTGTAATTCAAGAATTATCACAAACTTGGTGAGGAGTTTGTACCGCAACTTGTCTTGGAACTTGAGATTTTGTTCCTGATGCACTTGTTACAGTATCATAAACAGTATTATATGTTGTTTCATAAACAGTTTTACAATTATTTGTTCAAGTATTTGTAAGTCAAGAATTAGTAATTGATGAAGTATTTAAAATACTATCCAAAAAATTTCAAGTTTCATCATCATCATCTGCAAAACTTGTATTTACAAGTTTAAAATTTTCATCTGTTTTCAGACTATTTATTTTAGATTCTGAAAGAGTTATAATTCACAAAGCAGAAATAGCTAAAGTTCAAATCTGCAACATTTTATTTTTCTTTGCCATAATTTATTTTTTAAATTTTAAATATTTACAATACTAATAATTTTATGTAAGAATATTGTAAGAATAATACTTAAGCATTATATTAAATAAAAGAAAAAATCCAAAGAAATTTTCTTTGGATTTTTGTGAGTCACAATTATTTATTAATAGTATTTAAAAAATCATTAAATGCTTTAGTTGTAAGAGATGCTCAGCTCATTCCATCATATTGTAATCACTTAACTTGTTTTCCTATTAAATCAGCTTGCATTTTTTTTGCAAATTGTACTTCATATGTTTTTCAATTTATTAAATCATATTCAGGAAAGTTAACAGATTTTACATTTCAATTTTCTATTTCTAAATTTCATTTAAAACTAAGAGGCTTACCATTTGGTAAATTATAAGACAAGTTAAATTCTTTAGTCGTTATTCAAGCAGTATTTGTAACTTGAGTATTTATATTTGGATTTAGAGAATTATTTTGAGCATTTGCATTATTTTGATTTCCATTACTTGGTGTAGGAGTTGATGTAACTTGTTTAATAGTTTCAGTTTTTCCACAAGAAGCAAGTGCGATTACAGGAAGTACAGCTAAAGCAGCAATTTTTTTCATAAAAAGGTAAATTAAAATATATTATTTTTTTAAGGCAGAAAGCATTTTATTTTATAAAAATTTATTGTCAAAGATATTTTAATTATCCAAACAAATATTACATTTTTTTTCTTTTATAAATTCTCAAAATTTAGCATAAAACCGGTCTCTAACTCATCTATCCTCTCTATAAAAATCTCAGTCTTTGTGTAGTTTATAAAGTAAATCTAAAAGTGGTTTAGATTTCAAAATATTATTGTAATCATCATTTGTATATAGAAGTCATCCTATAAAAACTGAATTTATGCGAGAAAAATCTATTTTTCATTTCAAATAATTCAGGAAATTATCATAAATTTCCTGGTAATCTTCGATTTCAACTAAAGGTAAAAATCTTATTCCAACATTCCAACCAGCATCAAGTAGAGTATTTATAGATTTAATTCTTTCATCCAAACTTGTTGTTTTGTGCTCATACATTTCTACTACTTCGCTTGGATTCAATGAAAAAGCAATTTCAGTATTTTTAGCTGGATTTAATTTTAGTAAATTTCAGATATTGTTTGATTTTGTTCTTATTTCTAGTTTTGTATTTTCTAGAGTTTCAAAAAATGGGACAAATTCGCTAGTAAAATCTGTTAAATTATCCGTTGCTAGGTTATCTGAATAATCTGATGAATAAAACCGATTTACTTCTCAATTAGTTTGTTTATTTATTGTATTTATTACTTCATTTTTCATAGTTTCATAATCCAAGAAAAATAGTAAATCAGAATTTTTAAAAGCTCATTTTAGATAGCAATAATCACAATCATAAACACAATTTATAGAATTTTTCAGGAAAAAAGCATTAGTTCAAGCAAATCAGTATCAATCTGGAGCATTTTGAATAAAGTTTTTTCA
>JAVHPF010000094.1:0-6879 GCA_036170435.1 Patescibacteria group bacterium | reverse complement strand
TTTTTTGCAAAACTATCCCACACCTTTATTTCTTATTTGTCAGTTTATTTTAAAGAACTTTTCTCTTGAAAAAAGAGAGGAATTTATAATGAAAATTTGTATTTTGTCAAAAGAAAAAGAAGTTTTTAAGACTTCTTTTGTATTTCTCTTTGTGGTTTTGAAAATAAGTATCATTGGCTATATTCTATTCATAGTTCTTCTACTACTTCTTGATCTTCAATATTATCTACAAATTCGGCTATTACTTTTGATCAAATTATGTGCGCTAAATCTACTATGGTTCTAACAATATATCTTTTTTCCTTATCTTTTGCAATTCATTTTATTAGACTTCAATCTATTTTTAAATAGTCTGGTTTTAATCTCATTATTCTAGAAAAATTTGAATATCAAGTTCCAAAATCATCAATTGCAATTTTAATTCCTAATTTTCTTATATTTTCTATATTTTCATATAGTGAATCAACTTGTGTAATATTTTCTAATACTTCTAATGTTAGATTATGAGCTTTTATTCAAGAATCTATAACTATATTTTCTATGAATTCCATCATCTTTTTATCATTTAAATCACTTTCAGTTATATTTACAGATATGTTAAATCAAGTTTCTTTTATTAATTCTACTGTTTGATAAATTATTGACTTTGTTATATGTTTTATAATTAATCATCTTTGAGCTGCTTCCAAAAATTCTCCAGGATTATAAACTTTTCAGTTTTTTTCTATTCTAGCTAAAGCTTCATATTTATATATTTCACCCGTTTTATTATTTCTTATTCATTGAAAATAAGCTTTTATGTTATTACTTAATAAGGCTTCTTTTATTTCTTTTATCCAAAAGATATTATTTTCTATTCTATTTTTTATATCTTTATCAAGTTCTTCAGAATAAACAACATATTGTCATATTTTTTTAGATTCATATAATGCTTCTAATCATTTATCATAAAGGTCTTCATTAGAACTTACAAAAGACGCTGATAAACTTATAGGTATTTTTATTCCTAATTTTTTTAACTCTATTTCAAAAGTCATATTTTGTTCTATTATTTTTGAAATAGTATCATCATTGTTATTTCATATTATTCGAAGTTCCATTTGTCATGTTCTGTATAATTTATGTTCAACATTTCATAATTTACTTTTTCAAAATTCTAGGATTTTAGACAAAATAAGATTTCATAAATCATATCAATAGAGTGAATTTATTTCTGAAAATGAATTTATTTTTATTAAATGTAAAGTTTCTATATTTTGTTCTATAATATCTTTTTTAAGTCTTTTTAAATTTCCTAATCAAGTTAATTCATCAATAAAAGCATAAATTTCTATAGAACTTATTAAACTTATTATATTTTTTACAAAATTTAAACTATTATCTAAATAATAAAAAAAGTCTATATTTGATCCAGATGTACTTAAATGTTGTTTTAAATCATTATGGAATTTTTCATGCAGATTAGTTATTAAATTTATTATATTTTTTAAATAAATATTTTTTATTTTATTTCAATTTTTTGATAAATATAGTGCAAAATCACAATTTTCATGGTCTTTTTCATGTATGATATTAGTATTTCAAGCTTTTATTTCATTTATATATTCTTCATGATGTTCTAATAAATTATCAATAATTTCTTTTAAAATACTCGATTCTAAACTTAGATTTATATTATTATCTTCTTCTGATTCAATTCAAATAGATCATTTTTCATTATGTAATTTTATTATATTTTCAACAAGAATTTGATTTTTTTCTGATAAGTCACTGATTTTATGTTTTCATGAAATTATTTTTTTTGCATTTTTAAAAGCATTTTCAATTTCAGACATAGTACAAGAAATATCTCATATTTGTATTTCACTTAAATTATTTTTATGCATAATTTGATATTTTTATTTTATAGCTTTCAAGTTTTGAACATTAATTATTTTCTTATTTAATGCAAATAAAAATATTTAATTTATTAATCTAAGTCTAGAACTTATAAATTGTCTTGATTATTTATAAAAAATCTCTATATTTAAGACATAAAATTAGAATTTTAATATTTTGAAGATGGACGAACTATATAATTTGAAAATATTTGCTGGAATAGATAAAGAAATAGTAAAAAACTTATTAAATAATCTTGAAAAAGAAACTTATATTTCGGGGCAAATTATACTTAATCAGTGAGATCAAAATAATTGAAAATGATATATTATTATTTCATGAGAAGTTGATGTTTTAATAAATTCTGAAAAAGTAGCAACTCTTTGAGAATGAGAAATTTTTTGAGAAATAGCTCTATTAAATGAAGAAGATAGAACAGCTACGGTAGTATCAAAAACAGATTTAGAATTACTTGTTATTAGTCAAAATTCTGTTTTGGAAATAATGAACGAAGATAATTTTCTTAATAAAGAAATTATGAGAAGAGTTCAAGAAAATATAGAAAATAATAGATAAAAACAATGCAAAACAAACAAGAAATAATTAAAAATTTACTAGAAAAATGAGTTTCTAGAGTAATAGAAAGAACAAGTTTAGAAAAAAAATTAGCAAGTGGAAAAACTCTGAGAATAAAATTTGGTATAGATCCAACTGGTGCAACAGTTCATATTGGACATGCGGTACCTATTTTGAAGTTAAGAGAATTCCAAAAATTATGACATCAAGTAGTTATAATTATCTGAGATTCTACAGCACAAGTTTGAGATACTTCTGATAAAGAAGCTGAAAGACCAATGCTTACTCGTGAAGAAACTAGAAAAAACGCAGATAATTACCTTAATCAATTTGCTAAAATTCTTGATATAGACAAAGTTGAAATCAGATATAATTCAGAATGGATGGATAAAATCAATTTTAATATGGTTGGGGAATTAGCTAAAAATTTCTCAGTTGCTGAAATGCTTGATCGCGATAATTTTTCAAAAAGATATAAATGATGAGTTAGAATAAGTTTGCAAGAATTTTTATACCCAATAATGCAAGGGTATGATAGTATTGCAGTTGAAGCTGATGTAGAATTAGGTTGAAATGATCAATATTTTAACTTACTTGCTGGTAGAACTCTTCAAGAAGCTTATGGAAAAGAAAAACAAGATATCATGATGTTTAACTTGATTGAAGGAACAGATTGAAGAAAAATGAGTAAATCATATAAAAATTTCATAGGTTTGGATGAAACTGCAAATTCTATGTTTGTAAAAATCATGGAAATCAAAGATGAACTTATAATAAAATATTTTGTTCATTGTACAACTCTTAGCTTTGATGAAATAAAACCATACGAAGCTAGACTTGCTACAGATGAAAATCCTAGAAATATCAAATTAGATTTAGCTCATGAAGTAATTAAACTTTATCATTCTGAAGTTGCAGCAATTGAAGCAAAAACTTATTTTGAAAAAGTGCTTAGTGAATGAATGATTCCTGATGAAAAAGATATAGAAAAGCTAGAATTTGAATCTGAAACTATTATGCTTTCTACAGCTTTGAGAGAAGCAAAACTCGTATCAAATTCATCTGAAGCAAGAGATGCAATAACATCAGGTTGAGCAAAAGTGAATAGTGAGGTAATTAAAGATTTAAAATACGAATTGAAATTATCAAAAATTGAGTATACTTTGCTTCAAGTTGGGAAGAAAAAATTTAGAATGATTAAACAAAAATAATATTTATGAAGAACTTTGATTTATCGAAATTAATCTGATCTAAATGTAGAGTGAAAATATTAGAAAAACTTATACTAGAATTTGATGCTGGGAATAATGAAGGTTTTCATATGAGACTTTTGGCTCGTGATTTGGATGAACAAATCAATTCTATAAAAAGGGAACTAGATAATTTAGAGGATCTTTGAGTTCTAAAAAGTAGAGAAGATAACAAGAAAAAAGTTTTTTATATAAACAAAAATTTCTTCTTACTTGATGAATTTAAATGACTTTTTATCAAAACTTATGATCCATTTGAAGCAGTAAAAAAATATTTTAAATTACAAAATTCTCTAGATTTTGTCTTAGTTAACGAATCTATATCAAACAGAGATATTTGAAATAATTGTATAGTTGATATTTTTCTTATCTGAGAAATTGATAAAATTGATTTTAATAATTTCTTGGCTAAAACTTTCTTCAATAGAAAGATTAAATATGCAATTATTACAGTAGATGATTTTTATAAGAGACTTGAATTTAGTGATAAACTAATTTACAATATACTTACTCAAAATTGAAATACTTTTTTGAAAGATGATTTAAAGGTTTTGGAAAAGTTTGAAAAATAAAAAATAAAGAAGAATTTTAAAATTCTTCTTTATTTTTTATTATTTTATATCAAAATATGGTGATTTTAGATGTCTACTTCTAAATCGAGTTATATACATAATATAATTATCAATACTATTTTTTTCTATGTCAAAAGATTCTTCAGAGAAAAGAGCAGTTATTATTCTAGCTTTAGTAAAATTTTCAACATTATCTTTTTTATATAAATATTGTTCTATAAGTCTTTTTCTTTCTAGCGTAAATATACTTAAAAGTTTATTTAATTTTTCTTCATTTCATTCTTTATATTTTTGTCATTCTATATGACTTTTAATTGATTCTAAAATTGCAGATTCTATAATAGTAATGAAGTCAATTAAATCTCAAAAATACATTCAATTTCATTTTTTTTCTATGTTTTCTAAGAAACTATTGAATTCTTCATCTATTCATTTTGCTTGCAATCATATTCATAGGCTTATAATATCAGATATTATAATTTTTAATACTGGAACAAAATCACTTTTTTCTAAATTATATCTTTTTTGTATAGTATCAAAATTCATTTTTATAGAATTTTGATTTTTTACAAGTCATAATAGTTCTGGAATTATTGAATTTACCTTAGTATAAATTGTTATAAGAAGATCATTATCTTTAGCTTCTGATATATGTGTAGTTAATTTAGAATCATTTAATTGAACTCAGTCTAGTATTTTTTCAACATATTCTGAAAAATCTTTAGTAAGTTTATCAGAAAATTGTCAAAAAACTTTTGAAGGAACTATTTCCATTCATTCATAATGTCATCCTAATTCTATTCATCTTTTTTCTCACATATTTAATTAGTTAAATTATAATTATAAATTCTTTTTAAATTTGAATAACAACTATTTTTTTCAGTTTCATCACAATAGAATATTTTTCAGATTATTCTTAAATCCATATAAATTATTTTAGATCACAGTGTATCTTTATTTTTATCAAGAAATGCTTTTGTTTTGGAAACTTGCTCATCTAGATTTCAGGCAATGTCAAATATATATTTTGTTCAAGAGTCTGAATTTATATGTAATTCTCTTTCGACAGGAAAATAATCTAAATCCTTTGTTTTTATATCAAGTAGAGATCAATTTATTTTAGCAAGTAGAGTTTGGATTGATTTTATATCATCTCAAGATAAGATTTCTTTGTAATCAATTATTCCTAAAGTATCAGGATCTTTGAAATGAATCGTAGCAAATTTAAGTTTAGAAGAATTTTTTATAGGAATAAAAATTCAGTTATTACTTACTATATAATCTCTTCCAAACATTTGAGTATTAAAAGCTCATTTATAAGAAGTTATAGATATTTTTATAGAATCAGGAAGCATTTTTCTAACATCAACTGTTTTTATATTTTTTTGATAAGATATAATTTTATCTTTTATTTCATTTTCATCACTTAACATTATAGAATTTCAATAATAGTCTCAAATAGCTTTATAAGCAATATTTATATTTGATAATTCATCAGTTCTTTCTATATATATTTTTTGAATCGCGAAATAAGAAGAATAGAAAAATATATAAATACTTCAAAGTATCAAAAAAGCCCCTATAGCAAAGTAATAAGGAATGTATTTGTTATTATTATATCTAACAAAATTTATGTATTTTCTTGATAAACTAAAAATTTGAAATTTATTTTTTCTACTATTGAAATCAAGTTGTTCTCATCTAACATAAAGTCTAGATTTTTCACTTTCAATTTTTCTGTAAAAATCTCTATTTTTTAGTTTTTTATACTTCTTTTTTAATTGTTTTAAAATATTTTTAAACATTTTTTTATATTCTTGTTTTAAAATTAATTTAATTCTTCGTCTTTTGGTATATCTAAACTATTTATAAGACTTGTTATATTTTGACTAACTTCTCATTCTTCATCATATCTAAATCTTATTCTTGGAGTTTTTCTAAGTTGTACAATAGCATTCATTCTTTTTATCATTCCATAATCAAACTTAGCTAATTCTTTACATAAAGTTTCTTTATTTTTCATAGAACTAACATATATATCTAGATAAGACATATCACTTGCTAATTTTATGTTTGTAACAGTTATAAGCCCAAATTCTGGAGCTATTTCCATACTTGCTTCTATCAAGAATTGTCTTGCCAAATCACCAATCATTGATTGCATTTTATTTAATCTATCTTCTTTCATTTTACTCTGTTTTTATTCTTTAAAAAATTACTGCTACAATATATGCAAAAATTTAAATTTGACAAAAAATATTTTTAAATAGAATTAGGACACTTTTTAAAAAAGTATTTTTATAATTTGATCTGTCTTAAGGAGATAGAAATACAATGATATATGCTATCAGAAACGAAGCTGAAACATCTGATAAACTTTTACTTAGATACAAAAAGTTATTTTTTCAATCAAGAATCGCTAATAAAGTGAAATATGAAAGATATGTAACTAAAGATCCAAGTGCTAGAAAAACCAGAGAAAAAGCTATAGTTAGAAATAAGTATAGAGAATTGAATGCTAGAACTTACTTCTAGTTTTAAGAAAATAAATCCTCAAATTTTTGAGGATTTATTTTTTGCAAATTTTTTAAAAGACTTATAAT
>JAVHPF010000093.1:1952-7031 GCA_036170435.1 Patescibacteria group bacterium | reverse complement strand
TTCTCTATGAAAAGATTTATAGATTATAATAGAAAATTAAAAGAAAGAACAAAAGAGCTTCAGAGAGCTATGACAGTTCCGGAGAAAAAGTTGCGGTTTAATTTCTTTAAAAAACTAGAACAAATCCCCCCTACCCCCCTTGATAAGGGGGACTTGTTTTGTGCAATTCCCAAAGTCCTAAATTATAACGATGAAAATAAGATAAAACAAAAAGTCCCCCTTATCAAGGGGGTGACTCGTAAGAGTCGGGGGATTAAAAACGACGATAATAAAACAGACATTACTAAGCGAGTAATCAAAGACCGGGGGATTGAAAACGATGATAATAACAAAACCAATATAATTAAAAATAGCAAAAACAATAAACTTAGAATCTACAAACAAAAAACAATAGATAATTTTATCGTTGATTTCTATATTCCTAAATGTAAACTAGTAATTGAAGTAGATTGAGAAAGTCATTTTAGTGATGAAGGAAAAGATTATGATATTGAAAGAACTCAGATTTTAGAGTGCCTTTGATTAAAAGTTCTTAGATATACAAACAAAGAAATTATGGAAAATTTTACTTGAGTTTGTGAAGATATAAAGAGATATTTATAATAAAAACTCCCGCTTCGCGAGAGTTTTTTTAATCTCAAAATCTAACACAAACAAGCTCTACTCATAATATTTTCTCTTTGAAATCTATAATCCCCTTATCTTCTCATCAAGCTCAAAATATACTGATAAGCGGAATTAAGTGTTCATGCCTTGGATGAGAAAATTTGGCTCATTCTAGTTTTTGCCAGTTTATAATTTTTTCTTTTCTCTGAAGCTTTGGAAGTTCTAAAATCTTCTCTATTTCAGAATTGAATTTCATAGATTTTTCTAGTCATCTAGGAGAAAAAAATCAGTTCATATTATGAAAACTCATACCACTTCAAATAATAAGTCATCATAATTGCCTTAAATTAGATAAAACTTCTCATAGTTTGTAATGATATTGTTCATCTAAATTATGATTTATTGAAATTTGAATAATTGGAATTTTCAGCTCAGGAAAAGCAATCATAAGTGGAACAAAACTAGCATGGTCATAATCAGTATTATCTCAAGAAATAGCTTCAATTCAAGAATTATTTAATAAATCTATAATATCAAATGCTATTTTTTTATCTGATTTTGCATTCCAAGATAAATTGTAAGTATTAGCTGGAAATCCGTAATAATCATAATTCAATTTTGGATTTTCATTTGTCATAACTACTATATTTTTCGCTTCAAAATGAGAAGAAATCAGAACTATAAATTTTGCTTCAGCTTCATATTTTTTTCAAATATTTTTTAGGTAACTAGCTAATTTTTGATATCAAATGTCATTTGCAGTATCATTCATAAAAGGCCAAGGGCCTCACCCGTGAGCTAGAAAATAACTAGGAAGTTTATTCATATTTAGAGTTTAGAATCTATTTCCACTTTCAATTCTTCTACTTTAGAATTTAAAGTTTCTTCATCAAGTCTATTTGCTCATTCTAGAGTAATAACTTCAATATTTGTAATTCCTATAAAATTCAAATCTTGTCTGATAAGAGATTCCATCATATCAATAGATTCCCAAGGATGTCATTTATAAAAACCTCATTTTGTGGCAATAATATAGGCTTTTTTTACATTTGTTGCAAGTCCTACAAAATTTCCATCTTCCATTGTAACAGTATCACCCATTTTCAAAATCAAATCAAAATAAGCTTTCAAAACAGCTGGAACAGAAAAATTCCATAAAGGAACAGAAATCACGATTTCATCAGCTTCCAAAATTTGCGCAGTAAATTTATTTTGGATTTTAGCTATCTTTTGATCTTCGGCTGATAAATCTTCCATTGAAGCAAATCCATAGTCGTAAGCGATAACTCAGTTAGTTAAAAACGGTACTTCTACATCATTCAAATCCAGAGTTTCTTTTTCTCAAGTCATTTTTGAGAAAAGATATCCTCCAAGCATTTTTGATTTAGATCTTTCTCCTCTTGGAGAAGCTATTATGTGTAATTTTTTCATAATTTTCATAAAATTAAAATATAAAAGTAGGTTTATAATATATACTAAATTTATAAAAGCAATTAGTTTTGACAAAAAACTTTTTTCCATATACTAAGTTTACTTTTAGTAACTAAGTTTATGAGCAAGATGTTAAAATGCCAATGCAAAGTTTTATGATTCTTTGATTTTTTATCTAAAAAATGGGTATTACTCATAATAAAATGAGTTTGAGAATGAGCTTCTACATTCACAGATATCAAAAAATATTTATGATGAGTAAATGCAAAAATTATCTCAGAAAGACTTACAGAACTTGAATTGCAAAATTTCATAAAAAGAGAAATAACTAGTACAAAACCTATAAAAATCAGATATACTCTTACAGAAAAAGGAATTTCCCTATCAAAAGAAATAGAAAATATTGATAAATGGGTAAAAAAATGGCAATAAAAAATCTTCGCAAATTTGCGAAGATTTTTTTGTTAGCTCAACCAATTTTTATATTTATCATTTTGTCATCCTACAACATCAAGATATATTTTCTTAATTTTGTTTGTTAAACTATTTTCTTTCCCTGATTCAAAATCTACTTTATCTCAATTTTCTAGACTAATATTTCAAATTGCTGTTACTTCTGCAGCTGTTCCAGTAAAGAAAGCTTCTTTGAAATTTTTAATTTCTCCTGGTATAATTTTGGTTTCTATAACATCAATTCCAAGTTCTTTTTTAAGAAGTTCTATAATAGTGGATCTTGTGATTCCTGGTAGAATTGTTCCAAGTTCTGGAGTCAAAACTTGATTATCTTTAGTTACAAAAAATATATTTTCACCTGGTCCTTCCGCTATAAAACCTTCTGTATCAAGTAAAAGTCATTCTTGAAATCATCCTTCATGTATTTCCAAACTTACCAAAATAGAGTTTGCATAATTTCCACAAATTTTTGCAGCCATATCAGTCGTAGCTGGATGGATTCTTCTAGTTTTTGAAACTTTAACTGTTATTGCATCGTCTGAGATATATCTTCACCATTTCCATACACTAATAGCAGTATCTATTGTTGCTCCTTTTGGGTATAATCACATCTTACCATATCCGTAAAAAATAATTGGTCTGATATATCCTGACTTTTCACCATTTTTTGCAACTGTATCAAGAGTTGCTTGGATTAAGTCCTCGCGAGAATAACCTAAATCCATTCCCATAACTTTAGATGAATAAATAAGTCTATCTATATGAGTATCAAGTCTAAATACTTTTGGTCCAGATTCAGTATCATAGAATCTAATTCCTTCAAATACTCATCAACCATAATGAAGTGTGTGAGTAAGATTATGTTCCAAAGCATTATCCCATTCTAGAAATTCCCCATTTCTCCAGATGTAAGGTGTTTTTATATCCATATTTTTTGTATTAAAAAAGTAAACTAATTGATTATAGCTTACTTTTTTTTAGTTTCAAATTTTTGTAAATTTTTATATTTTCATAAATATATCAGATGTTTCAAATCTCACTTTTGCAAGACTTGCATATTTATCATCTTGGCTTCTATATCAAATTGGAAGAACTATAACTGATGCAAGTCACATATTATCAAGACCTAGAATTTCATCATATTTTGCAGGATTAAATCCTCAAATAGTACAAGAATCTATATGCTTTGAAGCTAGGAAACTAAGTAATCCTCAAAGAGCAATATATACTTGTTCACTTGCCCATTTTTTTATTTGATTTTCATCATGTCTAGCTAAAAATCATTTAATAGTATGTTGTAATCATTCAAGATTTTCTACAGAAACACATCTGATTTCTGCCATTTTTTCTAAGTATTTTGAGATATAATTATCATCTATATTTGCAACTCTACAAAGTACTAGTAAATGTGAACAATCAGAAATTTGAGTTTGCCCAAAACTATGTTCAACTAGAGAATTTTTAAATTCTTGGTTTTCTACTAAAATCATTTTCCATGGTTGCATACCAAAAGATGAGCTAGTTAATCTAAAAGCTTCAACTATTTCATTCATATCAGTTTCACTTACTTTTTTTGTTTTATCAAACATTTTTGTAGCATATCTCCAGTTTAAATCTGTTATTAAATTTGTCATAAATTAAAAATTTTAAAATATTAAAATACATCATCAAGCTTTTTTTCAAGCTCTCAATCAGCAATCTCTCATTCTATTTCAGCATCTATTTTTGCTTTTTCTCTAATTCTATCAGCTTCAGCATAAAGTTCCAGTAATTTTCTTTTTTGACTAGCTGTAAGTTTCTGGCTCTTAAATCATCTAGTTCATCAAGTTGGGAAATATTCTGACATATTTTTTACTATTACTTATTAAATTTTATTTAACCCTCCGGCCTATCGGCCACCTCCCTTGGAAATGGAGGAAACAGAACAATTTCTTCCATTTCCAAGGGAAGTCCCCGAAGGGGGATGGGTTATACTTCCCTAAGCTTCTTTTCTATCCTTTAGTGAATTTATCAAACTTATATTATCCGCATATTCAATATAACCTGAACTTATTCATTTACTTAATCTTGTTATAGTTGTCTTATTTTTTAATCATCTTTTTTCTATTTGTTCTTTTATATATTGAAGAGTTGCTTCACCTTCTATATTTGGATTTGTTGCAATTATTAATTCAGAGTGAGTATTTTCTCAAATTCTTCTAAAAAGATTTTCGAAATTCAAATCTCAAATAAAAACTCAATTTATTGGACTAATTGCTCAACCAAGAATATGATATTTTCCTGAGTAATATCCAGTTTGTTCAATTGATAACATATCTAAATATTCTTCAACTACACATATCAAATCTGAATTTCTATCTTTATTCGAGCATATATTACATTTAGTTTTTCATTTATCAAGCAAGGCTCAACAATCAGAGCATTTTCCTACATTTGTTTTAAGTTCAAGCAAAGTCTTGGCAAAATTCTCTATATAATTTGAATTAGAATTTAGCAAAAAAAATGCAAGTCTCGTAGCTGATTTTTCTCAAATTCAAGGTAATAGTGAAATTATATTTATTAGTTTTTTTAGTACTTCTGGCATATTAT
>JAVHPF010000093.1:0-1852 GCA_036170435.1 Patescibacteria group bacterium | reverse complement strand
ATTATATAAAAAATCATTATTTAAGCAAAAATGTTTCAAAAAAATGTAGGGAACGAATATTTTCGTTCCAAATAAAAATCATAAATTATTAAAAATGTAAGGAACGCGGGCCCGCGTTCCCTACGAAATTACAATCACAAAAAAAGGAATGAAAATATTCATTCCCTACAAAATTAATTTGTTTCTTGATAATTGAAAGCATATCATCCATTATCTTTTATTACTAGATATTCTGGACTTTCTGTTTTTTCCATATAATCTACATAATCAGATTTCATTATTGTATCTAAACTTTCTAGTTCTGCCATTTTTACTTCAAGTAATTCTTTTTCAACTGATAGATTTTTCTTTTCAATTTCAAGTTGTCTAATATTATATCATTTTGTAGCATTTACATTCAATGTCCAAACATAGTAAATTCATAAAACTCAAATAAACAACAAAACTAGTATGTACGTAATAGTCATATCCAGTTTGAAATTTTCTCTTGTAGTTCTTCTTTCTGAGAAAAATTTCAGATGTCATTTTTTAAGTATTATTAAGTTTGGATTCATTTTTTTATTTAAGGTTTGGAATTTAAATAATTTTTTCTGCCACTCTTGCCTTAGCACTTCTAGATCTAGAATTTGCTTTTTGTTCTTCAGCAGTTGGGAGGATTGGTTTTTTATATAGGTTTTTTAAGCTTTTTTTATGATGACATGTACAGATAATATCTGAGCATATACAATCTCTTTCTTCTCTTTTAAATGTTTGTTTTACTATTCTATCTTCAAGTGAATGAAAACTTATAGCAAATATTCTTCATCCAAGCACTAGCATTTTAATAGCATCTTGCAAAGATTTTTCTAAGTTTTCCAGTTCTTTATTTACCTCTATTCTAATCGCTTGAAAAATTCTTGCTTTTACTTGAGGCATCTGAGAAATCTTATTTATAATCTCAGCTAAATCAGTAGTTGTATCTATAGTTTTTAAAATTCTAGATTCAACAATAGATTTTGCTATTCTAGATGACATATTTTCTTCTCAATATTCTCTAAAGATTTTAATTAAATCATTTAACGAATAATAATTAACTACGTCATATGCTTTTAGTTTACTTGTTTTGTCTAATCTCATATCAAGCGGACCAGTTTCTCTGAAACTAAATCATTTTGATGCATCATCGAAATGCACAGAAGATAATCACAAATCATAGTAAACATAAGTTATTTCATTTATTCCAGCTTTTTCTAATTCTTCTTTTATGTTAACAAAGTTTGAATTAATTAACTTTATTTCTATATCTCATCTAATTCCTTCTAATCTTTTTTGTGCTAAAGCCAAGTTATCATTGTCAGCATCAAATCATACAAATATGTCTCAGCTATTTAGTTTTTCTATAATTTTTGAAGCATGTCATGCAAGTCATAAAGTACAGTCAACTACTATATTTTTTCTATCTTTAAAAATTGTTCAATTTTCTACTAATTCCTGAAGTAAAACTGAAATGTGTAGATCTTCAATTTTTTCTACTCAATTTTGCTGCATTTTGTTAAAAAATTGTGAATAAATGATTTTTTTGTTTTTGTTTTAGTTGTTTTCACCCCTTTTATTTACTCCTTTTAAAAAAAAAGTCAAATAAAAGTTTACTAAAACATTGAGGACTTTTGAATTATTTAGTTTCTAGTTAAATAAACACTCTTTTTAGAGTTTTTAACATTTATTTAACAAGGGGCTTTTTATAGCCAAAAACATTGTATAAAACAATGAAAAAAAAGCCAATTTTTTTGATTTCATTTTGTCCTAGTTTTGTGTACAAAAATGATAAAAAGTCACTTTTTGTAAGATAGATTTAAGACTTAAATTTAAAATA
>JAVHPF010000092.1:0-7056 GCA_036170435.1 Patescibacteria group bacterium | reverse complement strand
AGTAGCCATTTTTTGTATTTTTTGATGAAATCATATGGGTTGATAGTAACGAAAATTTTTTTATAATGATGGAAAAACTGCAATAATTCAAACAAAACAATATTTAAAAACTTGATATGATGGACTTATCAGAAAGTTAAAGGAATCTGAAATTGAAAAGGTTAAAAAATTATCTTTAAATTGAGAGTTAGATAAATATATATTTGTTACAGACTTACCATTATCTAATGAAAATAAAAAAGAAATAAAAGGTATTTTTAGTCCATATATTGAATCCACTGATAATATTTTTTGAAATGAAAACTTAAATTCTGAACTTTCTAAAAATAACGATATTGAAAGAAAGTATTATAGATTATGGATAACAAGTACTAATGTTATCCAAAATATTTTATATAATGCAATTATTTGAAGAAGTGAATTTCAGTTTGAACAAATTATAGAAAAAAGTAAATTTTTCATCGAGATTTTAAATTTTAATGAAGTATTAAAAAGACTTGAAGATGATAATGTTATAATAATAACTTGAGAGCCATGAATTTGAAAGACAACATTATCAGAAAATTTATGCCTTAAATTAGTTGCTTTACATGATTATAAATTTTACGAAATCCAAGATTGAGTATTTGAAGCAGAAAATATATGGAATAAGGAAGAAAAACAATTATTCTATTTTGATGATTTTCTTTGAAGTAATTATTTTGAAGCAATAAATAATAATCAAGATAGCCATATTATAAATTTTATCAATAGAATTAAAAAAGATACTACTTGAAAGAAAAAATTTATTTTAAATTCTAGAAGTAATATTCTTAATTATTGATTAAATTTTAGTACAATATTTTTAAATTCAAAAATTCAAAACAATGAATTTACACTTGAAATAAAATCTTTGAGTGATTATGAAAAAGCTCAAATATTATATAAACATATTTATTATTCAGATTTAGATAATGAATATATCAATGAAATTTATAAAGATAAAAATTATTTTAAAATAATAAAACATAAAAATTTTAATCCAAGATTAATAGAATTTATCACTTCAAAAGATAGAATTAATGTGGATTCTAATAAATATTTCAATTTTTTAATTCATAAATTAGATAATCCTCAAGATATATGGAGAGATCCTTTTTATAATCAATCCAATGATTATATAAGACTATTAATAAAATTAGTTGTGTTCAACGGATGATATATATTAGAAAAAGATCTACTAATTTCTTATAATAAGATTAAGGATTTAATAATTTCACCAACACATAAATCAAAAGATTTTAATTTTGTAATAAAGGTTGCTGTAAAATCATTTTTAAATAGAAATATTA
Organism: Patescibacteria group bacterium; assembly: GCA_036170435.1. Lineage (GTDB taxonomy): Bacteria > Patescibacteriota > Gracilibacteria > BD1-5 > UBA6164 > JAQVPN01. The sequence continues at coordinate 5,725 of JAVHPF010000092.1, read as the reverse complement.
ATTCAAAAAATTGAGAAGTTAGTTATACATTATTTAATCCATCAATATCTGATTTTGTAATTAATGAATATGTAAATGACCAAAATGAATTAATAAAAGTATATAAAAGTTTAGGTACTTATATTTCAATAAAAAATTTATATTCTATTTATAAGGCTGGATTAGATAGATCAGAAAAAAAATTGTATATAGAAAAAGGAGTTTATCATGCTATATTAAGTTCCATAATTGATAATTTTGATGATAATACTGATTTAGATTATTTATATTATATATTTAAATTATCTTCGGAAGAAGCTATTCAAGAAGAAAAAATTATTTGTGAATTACAAAAATTTATAAATAATACTCAAGAAGAAAATATTTTTCAAAATACTTTTGTTGATATTATAAAATTAATTGATAAATATTTTGATAAATTAAGTATAAAATCTTCTTCATTTTTAGATATTTATATTGTATGAAAAGAACTTGAATTAGATATAGATGATATTAATATTATCTGAAATTTTTTAGATAGATTGTCAAAAAAAATATGCATAAAATATAATGTTGATTTACTATATCACTTTAAAGAAAATATTGAATATTATTTAATTGAAAAAATTAGAGATGAGTATCATGAAATTGATTTAGAAAATTTTTTAACAAAAAATTATTATGAAGATTGAGAAGTTGAATTTGATTATGATGAGTCTGATATTATTCATGAAATTGAATTTAAAATAGATGACTATATTAATGATTTCTCTTTTACTTGTATTGATAAAAAAGATTTTGATACATATGAAATTTATTCTTCTTCTAATATTGATATTAAATGATTTGTAAATGATTATATTAAAGATAATTGATATTATGATAAAGAAAGATTTTCAAGTAATAAAAATAATATTAATTCAGTTTATATTAATAATGATATTGAGATAGATAATCTCTTTCATAGGGATATATAATATAGCTTGATAATTTTATCTTTTTTTATATACTGAATTTAACTTTTTTACCTCTTTTAAATAACATTATGAAAAAAAATAAATATATTTCTCTTTTTAGTTGATGATGAGTCTGATGTTATTGATTTAAGGATGAGTGATTTGAATGTATAGCTACAAATGAATTGTTAGAAAAAAGACTAGAGATTCAAAAATTTAACAATAAGTGTAAAAATAAAAATGGATATATTCTATGAGATATAAGAAATATAGAAGTTCAAACTCAGATTTTTAAGCAAGCTGAATGACATAATGTTGATGTTATAGTAGCAACACCACCGTGCCAATGAATGTCCGTTGCAAATCATAAAAAAGCAGATGAATGATCTAGAAACTCTTTAGTTGTTGAGTCATTAAAAATTATATCACAAATTAAACCTAAATATTTTATTTTAGAAAATGTTAGGGCTTTTTTATGAACATTATGTACTGATACAGATTGAATTGATAAGACTATTAATAGTTCCATAAATAATAATTTAGCATGAGAGTATAATATATGAAGTAGGGTTATAAATTTTAAAGATTATTGAGTTCCATCAAGTAGAACTAGAACATTAGTTATTTGAGTAAGAAAAGATATAAAAAATATTACACCTTATGATTTATTTCCTGATGAAGTTAAAAAAGAAATTACTCTTAAAGAAAGTATATGAATTTATAAATCATTAAATAATATTTGAGAAATAGATGAAAAAGATTTATTACATTCTTTTAGGGAATATTCTCCTAAAATGAGAGATTGGATAAAAGGCTTAGGAGAATGAGGAAATGCATTTGATAATGATGATATAAATTTTAAACCGCATAAAATTATTGATTGAAAAATTATAATAAATCAAAATAAAAATTGAGATAAATACAAAAGACAGTATTGGAATAAAATATGACCTTGTATACATACTAGAAATGATATTCTTTCAAGTCAAAACACTATTCATCCAAAAGATGATAGAGTTTTCAGTATAAGAGAACTTATGGTTCTAATGTGAATTCCAGATACTTTTGAATGGTTTAATATTCTTCTAAAAGATTTAAATAATTTACCATTATCAGAAAAGAAAAAAATATTAAAAAAAGAAGAGTTAAATATTAGACATGTTATATGAGAATCAGTTCCAACATTAGTTTTTAAAAAAATAGCTAAAAATATAAAAACTCAAGAAAGTTTTCAATATTTATCAAAACAAGAAATTTTAAATATAATTAAAGAAAATAATTTATTTAATAAAACTAATCTTATAAGTTACATAAAGAATAATAAAGATTTGTGATTCTCAAACTTATCTAAGATTATTGAACTAAGTAATTTATCAAAAGATGAAACTGCTGCATTTTATACTCGTAAAGATATCATATTTAGTGTTATAAAGGATTTACCTGATTTTTCTAAGAAAGATTCATTAAATATACTTGAACCATCAGTTTGATCTTGAAATTTTATTCCTTTAATTATAGAAAAATATAAAAATATAAAAAATGTTAATATTGATGTTATTGATATTGATAATGATTCTTTAGATAAATTAAAAATTTTATTAGATACATGTGTAAACCTACCTAAAAATATCAAAATTAATTTTATTAATATAAACTATTTAGAGTATAATACTGATAAAAAATATGATTTAATTTTGTGAAACCCCCCATTTAAGAAATTAAAAAAATGAGATTTAAATTACAAAGCATATGATATTAAAACTACAAATATTTTTGTTTATTTTTTATTGAAAAGTCTTGAAATTTGAAAACATATTTCATTAATAATTCCTAAATCATTTATATCTTCTCCTGAATATAATGATATAAGAGTAGATTTATCAAGAAATAAGATTCACAAAATTATTGATTTTTGAGAAAGTTGATTTGAATGAGTGAAAATAGAGACTATTAATTTAGAATTCTCACAAGATAAATCAAAAGAAAGCGATTTAGTATTAATAGAGTCATTTATTAATAATTCTTATAAATATGAAATTAAGGATTATATTTTAAATACAAATTTTCCATATTGGTTATTATATAGAAATAGTTTTTTTGATGAAATTACTAATAAACTTCATTTCTGAATTTTTGATGTTTTTAGAGATAGGCAAATAACAAAAAAGAATTGTTCTATAAAATGAAAAATTAGAGTAATTAAATCTAGAAATTTAAGTAAAAATTGAAAAATTATTGACACAGACGAAGATATATTTATTGATGATATATCGGATTTGCAAATTAATAAATTTTTTAATAAAGAGAATACTATTATTGTTCCAAATTTATCTTATTATCCTAGAGCTGGAATAATGCCTAAGTGAACAATTACAGATGGTTCATTAGCAATATTAATACCTAAGAAAAAAATTAATTTAGAAAAGATTAAATATTTTTCAAGTGAAGAATTTACAAATTTTTACAAAATAGCAAGAAATTTTTGAACTAGATCTTTAAATATTGATACTAATTCAGTTTATTTTTTTTGATTACCTTTATAATTTTTTATTTTTATGAATGATTTAATACTAGAACATTTTAATAATTATGATTTTGATATAAGAAAAACAAAAGATGCACGTTTTATGGATCAAAAAGTTACACCAGATGTATTATGTATAATTGCAGATTGTGTAATGGAATTTATTTCTGATGAGAATAATAAAGTATTTACTGCTAACGATATATGGGATTTTGAATATACTAACAAAAATGTAATGGATATTTTTAGAAAACCTAGTGTTGATAATATAAATGCAGAAAATGAATATGATAAATTTTTTTCACAACCATTAAGAATGTTAGCATATGCTTGAGTTTTAAAACTGGAAAAAAAGTCTAACAGAAATTATTATAAAGTTAATAATTTTAAGATTTTAGAATATATATCAATTAAAGAAAGAAATTCACTTAATTTTATTCAATTATATTTGGAAAAAGTTTTATTAGATAGTTGAATTTATAAATTCTTTAATATTTTCTTTGAAAAACAAGATAAAACAGCGTATCAATATTTAAGAAAATCATATATTAGTTTTATTATAGAGAATACAAATATAAATTTACCTCTTGAGCCAGGAAGAATTTTTACAAAAATTTTAAATCCTTTAGCTTTTAAATATTGAAAATATTGAACTAGTAAATGACATATATCAAAGATTCCTATAACATTAGATGAATTATTATATAATAGACCAAATTGGAGAGATATATGAAAAATTAAATCAGATACTAGAGAAGAACATATTAGTAAGCTATGAGAAGATGAATTTAAATGACTTGCTTTATATAACTATAAAATGACTAAGTCTAAAAAATTAATTAAAAGACTTTACCAGCCAAATTCAGAATTACAAGATGAATTTTCAAATTGAACAGCTACCCAAGTACATCATATATTTATGGCATCAGAATTTCCAGAAATATCATATTTTCCTGAAAATTTGATACTTTTAACCCCTACTCAACATTTAGCAAAAGCACATCCTGATAATAATACCAAAGCTATTTGTAAGGATTATCAGTTATTATTAATTATGGCAAAGTCTGGAAATATAGAAAAATCTTTAGAGAAATCTGAAAGTTATTACTCAAAAGAAGATTTTGTTTATGTTTTAAATACTTGATTACAATCATCAATTTCTGAGAAATTATCTTTTCCAGAAATAATTGGAGAAGTTGATAAAATATATAATTTTATACATTAATTATAACTATAATCAAATAATTATTAAAACTCTCTGGGTTTTCCAATAATAATGGTTATAATTAGCCATTATTATTTTACTTTAAAATTATGAAAAATATAGACTTCACATCAGATATCCATTCTTCATTTATATATAGAAATTTTAAAGATTTATATTGAATAAATTGAGTTTTATCTCAAAAAAATGATTATCTTATCATTGCTTGAGATATACATGAAGAAATTTGAATGCTGCAAAAAACTCTTGATGATATAATAAGGCAAACAACTTATAAACAGATTGTTTTAACATTTTGAAACCATGATTTATGGTATTCGGAAATAGATTATAATTTTTTCAATCTAAAAAATTCTATAGAAAAATATGAATTTTTGAAAAATTATTTTCATAATTATAAATGAAAAATTCATATTTTAGATAAAGAAAATTTTATTATCCCTGAAACTAAACAAATCATCGTGTGAAATTTATGATGGTATAATTATACTATACCTATGCAAGACAAATATTACTTAGAAAAATATTATCAAGCAAGTTTTGATAAAATGTCATTTACTTGAATGAGTTACAATGATAGAATTTATGTAAAATTTTCTGACAAAATTACTTCAAATATTGAATTCGCAAATTATTTGGAAAAGGATTTAATATCAAAACTTGAAGATGCAAAGCAAAATTACGCAGAATATGAAATCATATGAGTAAGTCACATTAAACCATCAAATCAATTAGAGGATAATTCAATATATTATCTATCATATGCTCCTGAGACTTGGGAAGAAATAATAAAAGATTGAGTAAAATGAAATTTTTCATATAATCTAGAAAAAATATATGGTTGAGCCTTTTATGTGAATGATAATCTTTCAAAAATATATGATAAATATTGAATCAAAGTTTGATTGTACTGACACACTCATTTTGTCTGAGAAAAAGAAATAAATTGAGTAAAATATATTTCAAATGCTTTTTGATATTATATGAACTAAAATTTTGCGATTTTTCAAAAACCTAAATCCAATAAAGCTGATTGTAAAG
>JAVHPF010000091.1:0-7095 GCA_036170435.1 Patescibacteria group bacterium | reverse complement strand
CAGCAACAACAGCAAAACCTCGACCATGTTCACCCGCACGAGCTGCCTCAATAGCTGCATTAAGTGCAAGTAAATTAGTTTGATCTGCAATGTCAGCAAGAATATCAACAATAACTTTTGTGCCTTCCGACGTTTTAGCTGTTTCCTCTAAACCATTAGAGTCAATATCTAATTTGCCTGAAATATTTTTAAGCACCTCATTCATACTGACAATAAGTTTTGAAATTTCTTTATTTGAATCGGCAGCAGATGAAATACTATTAGTTGTAGTTTCTGTGTCGTAAAGAGCCTCTTGTAACTCATTTCGTATTCTCTCTCCATTTGAAGCAGACATATCAATAGTTTTAACAACAATTGCTAAATTTTGTTCAATGGTTTTAAAAAGATTAACAAAAGAATTAACAGAATTCTTTGTGCTATGAGAAGTATCAATAGTATCTCTGATTGCTGATAAGAATGCTGACAAAACAACTTGTACAACATTCAAAATCTCTGCAAACTCATCAATTTCTGAATACGGATGTAATTTTTTAGATACATCAATTAAGTTACCAGACTGTATAATATCATTGATTTCAGCAATAGCTTTTGATTTACTTCTATCCAATCTAGAACGAATCAAGAAAAGAACAAAAATAGATATAAGCATCATTGAAATTGACATAAGTAAAGAATATGACTGTATCTTTGCAGACGCAATCTGTTCATCAACAGTTTTTTTACCATCTTTTACAGTAGTTTCCACTGATAAAAGCTTTTCTTGCATTGTAGTCTTTGTTATTACATCCTGTTCTTTTTTTAATGCAAAAACAAGTTCATCCAATTTTGTATTACAAGAAGTAGCCGTAGATGATGATGGTGATGATTTAAAAGAATCATATGCCGATTTGAATCCTGAAAAAGCCGTAGTTAAATCAGAAGTAAGTTTTTGTTTCTCAACTTCATCAATTTTCACAACTATTTTATCAACTTCTTTTTTAATATCAGATTCCAAACCCGGTTCAAAGGCTCCGAAAAAATCTTTTGCTTCGATTCCTTTGTCAGAAATAGATTTCAAATTAGCAAGTAGATTTGATGCTGTTTTTAATTTTTCAACATCATTTATACTTTTTTCTGAATTTTTGTTCGAAGTATCCGAAATATCAGAAAAGCTCATAAGAAACGAAATAGATGAAACAACCATAAAAGTAAAAGATATTGCTACAAAGAAAAGAGCAATAAAAGATCCTTTACTAATATTATGACCCGTATACCACAATTTAGATGCTTTCATTAGAAGCCTCCTTTCCTATTAATTCCAAAATTTCCTCTTCCGTAAGAGGCCTTACTGTTGATGCGTTAAAATATAACTTATCCTTTATAACAGGAACAATACTAATTGCAATAACCTGTCCAACAATAGGTTTTATTCTATTTCCCCACAAATCACATTTAACACGAACCATTTCATCCTTTAGAATCCCATCTAAAGGCTTTGCTAAAAAATATCCCTCTACATTACGTGGAATAGATACTGTAGCAAAAACTTCCTTCCCTTTGTCCATGACATCCCCTTTTCCTATACATTTATTTTAAAGAACTCTTTTTCCTCCTTTCTTTCCTTCAAGCTTTTTTACAAAAACAAGAAGATTACTTTATATATAAAAATACAAAAAAATCAACTAAGTAAACAATTTAAACTTGACAATACATTTAAATACGGTAAGTTACTCCAAGACTTATTTAATAAGCTAAATTTATGTCAAAAATATACGATACAATACTAGGTGAATACATAAAAAATCCAGGTAAAAAATGACTAGGACTTGATGATTTGGCGAAGAAATTATTTTCTTATGAAATGATTAGCTATGATAGTGTAACAAACAAAGGTAAAATAGATTTTTGCGATATTGAGCTAGAAACTGCTGCTAAATATTCCGGAGAAGATGTTTATATGACATCATTACTTTATAAAAAACAAAAAGAAGAAAAAGTAAGTGAAAATGAGGTTTTACAAAATATTGAATTACCACTTCTAGAAGTTATAAAAGAAATAGAGTTAAATTGAGTAAAAATAGATAAAAAAATTCTTGAAGATTTAGGAGTTATTTTCAAAGATGAAATAGTTAAACTTGAAAAGGCTATTTTTGAAGAAGCAGGATGCGAATTTAATGTAAAATCACCTAAACAAGTTGGAGAAATACTTTTTGAAAAAATGTGACTTGCAACAAGCAAAAAAACTAAAACTTGATTTTCAGTTGATGCTGAAGTATTGGAAGAACTTGCAAGAGATAATAATATAGCAAAACTTCTTCTAGAACATAGAACTTTTCAAAAGCTCCTTTCTACTTACATAGAATGACTTATTCCTCTAGTAAACCAAAAAACTGGAAAAATTCATACAAATTACAATCAAATTGTAACAAGTACAGGAAGACTTTCTTCAACTAATCCAAATTTGCAAAATATTCCTTCATCAGTTTGAATTGCTTGAGAAATTAGATGAGCTTTTATTCCAGAATCTGAAGACAATATATTAATTGCTGCCGATTATTCTCAAGTAGAAATCAGAGTTCTAGCTATTATGAGCGGAGATGAAAACCTAATAAATGCATTTAAAAACAATATAGATATTCACTATAATACAGCTAAATTGATTTTTGGGAAAGATGAAATAAATAAAGATGAAAGAAGAATAGCAAAATCAGTAAATTTCTGAGTAATCTATTGAATAAGTCCTTTCTGACTTGCAAAAATGCTTAATATTAGTCAAAAAGATGCTAGACTTTATATTGATAAATTCTTTGAAAATTATCCAAAAGTAAAAAGTTTTTTTGAAGAAGTTATCAAAAAGACTGAAGGATTCGGATACACTGAAACTATGTTTTGAAGAAAAAGATACATAGAGTGAATCAATGATAGAAATAAAATGATTAAGCAGTCAGCTGAAAGAGAATCTATGAATATGCCAATTCAAGGAACTGCTGCTGATATCATAAAAATTGCAATGATTAAAATTTCAAAATTTCTAAAAGCGAGTAATCTAAAATCAAAAATGATTATGCAAGTACATGATGAACTTGTATTTGATGTTCCAAAATCTGAGGAAGAAATAATGAAAAAAAATATAAAAGAAATTATGGAAAATATAATTCCTGGAGATATGAAACTAATAGTTGATATAGAAACAGGAAAAAACTGGAAAGAATGTAAATAGAAGACCTCACCCTAACCCTCTCCTCAAAGGAGAGGGAACAATAAGGAATAAAAAGCTTGAAAAAAATAAAATAATAACTATTATACAGACCAACTTTAATTATTTAAACAAAACGAATTATGAACCTAATGTGAATAGCGCAATTTGCGATGAAAAGGCCAACAGATAAAACAATAAGAATTTGAAGAATAGTATTTGGTTTAATTTTGATTTTAGCTTTGTATTACAATCTAATAATCTTAAATAAATGAGTTGAAACTACTTATTTTGGACAAGATTTAGCTAGTTCTACAATGACTATTAAATATATTCTTATAGCCTTATGAATAGTTCCAATATTTATGTGAGCATCAAATATATGTTTAGCTAAAAAGAAATATGTAAAAATTATTCAAATAGTATTTTGAATTTTACTTATGTTTATAGCTGGAAAAGTTCTGAAAGCTTCACCAAGTATAGATATAGATTTCTTAATTTGATTTATGAGTTTATTCCCACTTATAGCTTGAATTACTGGAAAATGTATAACTAGTAATTGTATGAAATATAAAGAAAAAATAACTAAAATAAGAATATAAATTTCTAGATACAAAAGACCGGTCTCACTATAGACCGGTCTTATTTTTGTTTAATAATTACATTTCATCTTGAAAATAATTTATATAATCTTCAGTATTTATTTCTCCTGTTTCTGCTAATTTATCAGCATAAGTTTTCATAGAAACCATTCATTCATTTGATCCCATTTCTATATTATTTGGAATTTGAGCAAAATCTCAAGCTCTAATAAGATTTTTTATACCTGGTGTCATAAACATAAGTTCGTAAATACCTTTTCTTGATTTTTTATCTGGAGTAGGAATAAGTCTTTGAGAAAGTACTCAAAATAAAGTATCAGCTAATTTATATCTAACAGAATGTTGTAATTCCGGCGGGAAAAAATTAACAATTCTTGTTATTGTTTGAACTGAACCTGCAGTATGTAAAGTAGATATAACTAAATGCCCTGTTTCAGCAAGTTCCATAGCAGCTTCAACCGTTTCTTTATCTCTCATTTCCCCAACCATTACGATATCTGGGTCTTCTCTCATCGCAGCTCTAAGTGCTGAAGAAAAACCTTTAGTATCACGACCAATTTCTCTTTGAGAAAATATACAATTTTCATCTTTGAATATAAATTCTACTGGATCTTCTATTGTAATAATATGTTCTCTTCTGTTTTTATTTATAGTATCAAGTACTGAAACCATTGATGTTGATTTACCAGAACCTGTTGGTCCAGTTACTAGAATTAATCATTGCATAGCTTTTGTAAATTTTTCTACTCATTTTGGTAATCCTAGCTCTTCAATAGCCTTAGGTTTCCCAGCAATTCTTCTCATAACAAAAGCAATTTTTCCAAGTTTAAAAAACGCATTTACTCTGAATGGAGTACCATCTGTATACATATATGCAAAATCAGCATCTTTACCATCTAAAAATGCTTTTGCAGCATCTTTATCTTCTCATAAAAGTTCCATCAATATTTGTCTTGCTTTAATTTTATCTATAACTCAAGCTTGAGATAATTTTGATAAATGTCATTGAATTCTAAAAGCTATTGCTTCTCATTCAGCAATATGTATATCTGAAGCTTCATTTTTGATAGCATATTCCAAGATTGGACCTATTGTTAAAACTGCCATATATAAATTATTAAAAGATAAATTGTACTTTAAGTCCGGACTCTTATGAGTCCGGACTTGAGGGATTTTAGTGTTATTTCAATTTTAGTATTTAGTAAAAATTATGCAACTTTTTTTGTAGTTTTTTTTGCAATATTATTATTTACTGCTTCACCTAATTTCATAGATTGTAGAGCTGTAATATTTGTTACAATTTGTTCATCTTCAGATTCTAAACTTTTTACTTCAGATTCTAAATCTTTTACTTTTGCTTTTAATTCAGCAATTTGTTTATTTAAATCTTCGATATTTATTGATTTACTATCTTTTAGAGCAAATAGATTTGTTTTTCTAAGTTCTAATTTAGAAATAGTTTCATCTAGTATAGAATTTAAATCTCCTACAACTGAAGACATTTTATCAGTTACTTCCATAGATAATTCTGGCATAGCGATAATTGCTTCAGATTCTACTTCTGTTGCTTCTTCCATTAAGAAACTTGGAGTTTCATCTAATATTTCTTCTTTTGCTTCCTCTTCAATAATTGAAGATTCCAAAGATACTATATCATCTACTTTTTCTTCTTTAATTTCTTCAGCAGAAAAAAAATCAAGTGAAGCTTCTTCTTTATGTTCTTCAATATTAAAAAAATCTAATCCTGAAGCTGAAGTAGTAGTTTCTTCAAAAGCAATTTTCTCTTTAGTTTCAGTTGGAATATCAAAAGAAAATCCAAAATCAATAGCAGTATCTTCTGTTTTTGCCTCTATTTCAGGTAAATCAAAAGAAATCATAGTTTCTTCTTTAGCTTCACTTGGAGTATCAAAAAATAAGAAATCATTATCTTCACTTTTTACTTCATCAGATATGATAAGTAAATCATCATTATTTTGTGTAGCAGTCATAATTAAATATGGTTAAATTTGTAAAACAATTAAATCTTACCATAATTTTTTTTTAAATGCAAAAATTTGAAATAAAAAAAAATATACATATAATCCCTCTCGCTTAAAATAGAATTAAAACTATTTAAATTATTAATTATTAATTATATATAATATGGATTTTTCAAAAGCTTGAGAAATGATGAAATTGCAACAAGAAGCAATGAAAGTAAAAAAAGAATTAGAAAATACTATTATTGAAGCTGAAGTTAATGGGCTTGTAATAAGTGTTAATGGAGAAACGAAAGTTGAAAAAGTTGATTTTGAAACTCTTGACCTAATCCCTGGACTTACAAGTGCTCAAAAAGAAGCTCTTGAATCTGCTATTGCTGAAGCTGTAAACAAATGAGTTAAAAAATCTCAAGAAGTAGCAGCAAGTAAAATGCAAGGAGTAATGAGTGCTATGGGTATGAATTTCCCAGCTGGATGACTTCCTATGTAATTTTTTAGAGACCTCACCCCCTAACCCCCTCTCCTTACAGGCGAGGGGGAATAGTTTTTTATAAGTTAAATATTTTATTCTATGGAAATAACTCCAAAAATTGAAAGTTCTTGGTTAAAAGTATTAGAAGAAGAATTTAACAAAGACTATTTCAAAAATATTAAACAAAAGGTAGTTAGTGATATAAAAGAATGAATTCAGATTTACCCACCTCTTCCTCTTATATTCAATGCTTTTGAATTAACAAGCTTTGATGATTTAAAAGTAGTAATTATATGACAAGACCCATATCATGGAGTCGGGCAAGCTCACTGATTATCTTTTTCAGTTTTGCAGTGAATCAAAAATCCGCCAAGTTTAAAAAATATTTATAAAGAAATAGAACGAGATTTAGGAATAAAGATGTCTAATTCTGGGAATTTAGAATCTTGGGGGAAACAATGAGTTTTACTTCTAAATGCTGTTTTAACAGTTCAGGCAGGAAATCCGGCAAGTCATTCAAAAATCTGATGGGAAAATTTCACAGATGCTGTTATAAAAACAATTTCAGATAAAAAAGAGGGAATTATTTTTATCTTATGGTGAAATTTTGCTAAAAGTAAAAAATCTTTAATTGATGAGAAAAAACATTATATTTTAGAATCTGCCCATCCATCTCCTCTTTGAGCTTATAAATGATTTTTTTGATCTAAACATTTTTCAAAAACTAATGAAATTTTAAAGAAAATTTGAAAAAAAGAAATTGATTGGATAATATAAAAAAATTATTTATTCCAATCAATATTTATCCCCGTAGGGAAAGGTTTTAAACCGTTCCAAAAATATATTTTTATATGTAGGGATCGCAGG
>JAVHPF010000090.1:5063-7281 GCA_036170435.1 Patescibacteria group bacterium | reverse complement strand
TAGACTGAACAGTTATAGAAAAACAAGATAATATAAGTAACGTTGCTGATTATAACTCCCCTATTCAAAATCTAGAATTAATGAGTTGTTCGAAAGAAGCAAAACCATCAGAAAAAGTAAAAGAGGCTATTGCAAATGCTGATTATATAGTTGTTGGCCCTGGTGATATTTACACTTCTGTTGTTGCAAATCTGATTATTTGAGATATTAGATATGATTTGAGAAATTCTAATGCAAAACTAGTATATATTTGAAACAATACAAACAAATGATGAGAAACTAATGGGCTTAGAGTTCTTGATTTTATAAATATTATAGAGAGATATTTATCGAAAAAACTTGATTATGTTATCGTAAATAACTATTTACCTAAGTTATCAAGTGAAGAACAAGAAAAATTAAGCAAAGATATAAGTGTAAAATGATGAGATTATGTTTTCTTAGATGAATTTGATAAATACTTAATAGAAAGTAAAAATACTAAAATAATTGAAGATAATTTTATAGATATGGAAAGTTTATATAAACATAATAATATAAAAATAGCTGAAACTTTACTAAATATTATGAATAATCAATAATCAAAAAATATATGACATTCAAAAAAATCTTACAACTACTATTTTCTAAAGCTTTTATACAAAAGTTTATTGCATATTTTTTACTTATTGCATTTTTTTATATTTTTTCTGATTTTCTTGGAATTTTTTTCCTAACTTTTATATTTTCATATCTATTTTTTGCACTTTGAATTTTTTTAAAAGAAAAATATGATTTGCTTCTAAATAGAATATGTAATAATGATAAAAGAAAAAAATTCTTAAAGAAATTTTTAAGTCTAAATATAATAATAATTTTAGAGTATTTAATTTTTGTTTCTGTTCTGGTTTTTGCAATTTATGATATAGTTCCAAGACTTACAAAAGAACTTTCTGAAATACCTAAACATGTTCCTATTTTAGCTAGTCAAATTGATTCTATTACTACAAAATTAAATGAAATTAGAAGTTTAAATACTCAAATAAGTTGAAGTATGCAACAAATGTTTTCATCACAAAACTATGCAATTATAATTCAAATTTATGATAATTTAAAAAAAGCTGGTTGAGTTATTCTACAATTAGTTTTAGCTCTTATTCTTAGTTATGTATTTATCACTGATAGAAAAAAACTGGGAAAATATTTAGAATGAATAAAAAAATCAAATTTTAGATTTTTATATGAAGAATATTCAGTAATTTTAGAAAAAATTTCTAGAAGTTTTGGTTTAGTTTTCAAAGCTCAGGCAATAATTGCTACAGCAAATTCTATATTAACTACAATATGACTTATTACTATTTGATTTTTCTTTCCAAATCATTTTCCATATATCTTAACTCTTTGAATTTTTGTATTTTTACTTAGTTTTATACCAGTTCTTGGAACTTTTATAACATCAATTCCACTTATAATTATTGCTTATACAATGGTTTGATGAGTAAATGCAGTTATTGCTGTAGTTTTACTTGTAGCAATAGTTCATGCTGTAGAAGCTTATTATCTAAATCCCAAAATAGTATCTAGCTTTATCGAAGTTCCTGTGAGCTTAACTTTTATTATACTTATTGTCTCAGAACATTTTATGTGATTTGCAGGGCTTTTAATATGAATAAGTATATTTTATTTAGGAGTAGAATTACTTACGGATATCGATAAAATAATCAGTAAAACTAAAGTCAAAATAGAAGTTGAAAATTGAATAAAAGATGATACAAAAGAACATATTGAGAATGAAATAAGATTAAGTAGAAAAAGATAAAATTAACTAAAATACCTATGATTTTTGATACACATACACATATATATTTATGAGATTTAGTTGATAGAGAAGAAGAAATTCTTGAAAATATGAAATCAGCTTGAATCACAAAAATTACATCAATTTGAATAGATATTCCTAGCTCTATTAGGTCAGTTGAACTTGCTTCAAAATATGATTTTATTTATGCTTCAGTTTGAATACATCCAAACGACACATATTTGTATGAATGAAAATTAGAAGAAACTATTGCAAAGTTAGAAGAAATATATCTTTCAAATAAAGAAAAAATAGTAGCAATTTGAGAATGTGGTTTTGATTTTTTTAGAACTTCTGAAGAAGATTTAGAACATACTAAATCTGAGCAAGAAAAATTTTTCCGTGCTCAAATAGCTTTAGCTCAAAAATATGATTTAGCAC
>JAVHPF010000090.1:0-4963 GCA_036170435.1 Patescibacteria group bacterium | reverse complement strand
CAAGAAAAATTTTTCCGTGCTCAAATAGCTTTAGCTCAAAAATATGATTTAGCACTTGTAGTTCATACAAGACGAGCAAAAGATGACACACTTAGAGTTTTGCAAGACACAGGATTTAAAAAATTCATACTTCACTGTTTTTCTGAAGATTTAGATTATGCTTACAAAGCACTTTATTATTCAGATGAATGCAAAATAAGTTTCTCTGGAATTGTTACTTATCCAAATGCTGTAAATGTAGCTAGAGTAGCACAAGTTATCCCACTTGATAAAATTCTTGTGGAAACTGATTGTCCATATCTTGCTCCACAGAAAAAAAGAGGTCAAACAAATGAACCAGCTTATGTAAGTTATGTACTAGCTAAAATAATAGATATTAGAGAAGAAACTCCTGAAACAATAAAATCTCAAATTTGGAAAAATAGCCTAGAAATATTTTGATTAAAAAATTAAAAATGCGCAGTGAAACAAGTCCTCTTGGGGAAAAAAACCTAGAACAATTACTACAAAACAAATTCTGACTTGAATCTTTTAGAGAAGGTCAGCTGGAAATTATAGAAAGTGTCATTAGCCAAAATGACACTCTTGTTTTTATGCCGACTGGTTGATGAAAATCTCTTACTTATCAATTCCCTGGAGTTTATCTTCCTGGACTTGCGATAATTATTTCCCCGCTTATTTCTCTGATGAAAGATCAAGTAGATAAATTAAATTCTCTTGGGCTTAGAGCTGAACTTATAAACTCTACTATATCACCTCAAGAAAAAGAATTTATTTTGGATGAAATAGCACAAAATGATTCTGAATCAAAATGACGAATAAAATTTTTGTACATAGCTCCGGAAAGACTAAATGATTCTTATTTTTTATCAGTTATAAAAAATATAAACATCTCACTTATCGCTATTGATGAAGCCCATTGTATAAGCCAATGGTGACATGATTTTAGACCAAGTTATTTGAAGATAAAAGGATTTATTGAAAGCCTCAGAAATCCCCCGGCTTTCAGCCACCCCCTTGATAAGGGGGACTTAAATAAGAGACACTTCCCTATTCTGGCACTAACTGCAACTGCTACAAAAAAAGTAAGAGAAGATATAGTTGAGAGACTTGGACTTGCAAAATATAATATGTTCACAAAATGATTTGATAGAAAAAATCTGATTTTTGTTGTAAGAGAAATTTCAAAAACTCGAGAAAAATTAGAAAAACTTCTTGAAATAATCGAAAAAACTCCTCCATATTGAATAGTTTATTGTTCTAGTATTAAAGCCGTTTGAGAAGTATATAATTTCTTGCGATTAAATTGAGTAAATGTATGAAAATATACTGGAGAAATGAATGCAGGTTTCAGAGAATCTGAACAAAATTTCTTTATGAATTCCAATTATGATGTAATTGTTGCGACAAATGCCTTTGGTATGGGAATTGATAAAAAAGATATTAGATATGTAGTGCATTATAATCTACCTTGAAGTATAGAAAATTTTTATCAAGAAGCATGAAGAGCTTGAAGAGATGGAAAAAAATCTTATTCTATAGTTATTGCTTCATACCAAGATTCAATTATTCAAGAATTTTTCATAGATAATGCTTATCCACCAGAAGATGATATTTATAAAGTTTATGATTATCTATATGACTGATTTAAAATCTGAGAATGAAGTGGTCATCAAATTCTTAAAACATACAAGCTTATAGCTCGAGAAACTGGACTTAAAAATGACATGAAAGTGTGAAGTATTATAAAAATACTAGAAAAGTACAATATTGTAAAAAGATGATTTGATGGAGATAATTCTGAAAGTGATAATTTTAGATGAAGATGAATAACTCTAGTTTTGCCGAAAAAAACTCACAAAGAAGTTCCTATTTTATGGCATCATCAAAACCTACTTAAAGAAGAATGATATTTCAAACTTGAACAAATTAAAAAATTGCTTTTCAAACCAGGTTGTAGGAAAAAATTCATTTTGACTTATTTTTGAGATGAAGAGGATTTAAAAAACTTATGAGAAAATTGCTGAGCTTGTGATTATTGTCTAGATAAAAACAAATTCATTTCTTGAGAAGTAGAAGAGATTATTCACTATACTACTTTCTTGATTATTCTAGAATTTATAAAAAGATTTGATAATAAATTTGGATTAAATACCTTAGTTTGAGTACTCGTTTGAGCAAAAGAAAAGAAAATTATAGAATGGAATTTGGACGTGGATAAAGATTATTCTGTACTTGGAGAATTAAACAAAGATGTAATATGAGCTATTTTTGAAGCTTTACTTGAACTTTGATTTTTATACAGAAGTTTCGGACAATATCCAAAAATCTGAATTACAGAAAAATGAAAAAATTCAATTTACAATAATGATTTATTGCTAGATGAAAATAATTCCCTTCAAGCAATGTTATACTGAAAAATTTCAAAATATAAAAATGCTATTGCATCAGGAAAATCAAAAAGAGAAAAAGCAATCAAAATACCAGTTGAAAAAATCGATACTTACACTCAAACTCTGACTTTACTCAAAATGGAAAAAACTATCAAAGAAATAGCAGAAGATAGAGGTTTTGGAACTCAAACTATAGAAGATCATATAGTGAAACTCTATAATTTTGATAAATTAAGCTTAGCTGAAATAATGAAATTTTCTGATTTTTCTAAATTAAAATCTATAAAAGAAATAATTATTTCAAACAAACTTGATATAACAAAACTCTCACCAATAAAAGAACTTTGTTCTCCAGATATAAATTATTTTGACATAAAAATAAGTCTCGCTATGACGCGAAAAAAAGATTTATAAAAACAAAAAAGACCTGAGCATAAGCTCAGGCTTTGTTTTTAGAAACGGATACAGTAGCTCATACCGTAAGCATATGAATCGTAAGATCCATCACTCACGTTAGCAGTGTAGTCAAGAAGCATCGGACGCATTTTATCTTTGTTGATTTGCAAATATCCCGCTCTCACGAATGAGTTTGGATTAATGTTGTAAATCGCAAAAACTTCAGTTGCTGTACCAATTGTATTGAATTTATCATACGGATTGTTAATACTTGGAGAATTGAATACATAAAGATCTCCAGTTCCATGATTTACTTCAGCACCGATTCGGAATTTACCGAAATCATAATACGCTGTAGCGACTTCAAGTGTTCCGGAACCATCTGTCATAGGCACAGCCATATTTCCAGTAATTGGTCCTAAATTCACAGTATTACCGTTAGAATTTGTTTGTGTTTTTGTATAGGAAAGATTGTATGAGAATCCGCTACCCATGACATTTTTTTGCTGCCAATAAGCTGAGTAGTTTTTATAATCCCCAATATTTGTATTAAACATTTCGTTTGTTAACTTGCTTGCATCCATGTAACCAAGGATAAACATAGAGTTATCAGAAATGAATGATGGAGTTGTTTCGAAAATCAAACCGTAAACGAAGGCATTATCTACCATCATACGACCAGTCATTCCTTTCATCGGATCAGTTTTCACGATCTGCGTTGCCGCAACACGGAAAATATTGTTTTTGAACCAACCATCATAATCCGGTAGTTTTGTACCAAACTCAACACCTTCACCAGGCATATCAGACATTACTGAAAGATAAATTGATTGTCGAGCATTCATATTAAGAATACCCTCACGACCAACTCCCTCAGTTGTAGGCAGACGACCTACGCGCATCCAAAGTTCTTGATCAGCAAGAGAAGAACCAAGAAGTTCAGCCTCAGCATAGAACTCTTTGAAATATGCAGTTGAATCACCCGGAGTATATCCAGCCTGTGAATCGACAAGTGGTGCAGCAGATGATGAACCAAAAGGTTTTACAACGCTAAGTGTCGCATGAACTTTTGTGGACGGATTTACTTGATAGCCGAACTTCAAGTTACCCTGAATCGCTGATTGCATACCATTTTTATACGAAACACCTGCTTCTTTACCACCGGAAGTTCCAATATTAACGGTCATGTCACCATTCCAAGAAACCGGTGAATTTGCAACATCAAGCAATGTAGATTCAAAAGATTTAGCCTTTTCAGCCATATCTGTTTTAACTGCTGCAATTTCAGCAGAATTTTGCTTTTTATTCTCTTCAATCTGTGCAGAAAGTTTTGCTACACTTTCTTGAAGAACCTTAAGTTGTGCTTCCAAATCATCTCCTGCAAATACTGAAGAAGAAACCGCCATTGCCGCTACCATTGAAATTACTAATCTTTTCATCTTTTTTTCCCTTATCCCGTGTTAGATTGATTTTTTCTCATTAGCCGGAGCTTTTGAGTTATTACGAAGAATACACTTTGAAGCATCAGCTTCACCTGGAAAAGCTTTTTGGGCCTCATCTTTTAGAGGAACCCAATCACCCGTCTTCAGCTTTAAAGCTGAAGCTCCAGTTTTAGCTATAAACTCTTTATCATAATCTTCACATGACTTTGAAAAAGCCTGCGAAGAAAAACTTAAAACCAAGACCATTGCGAAAGCTAATCTTTTCATCTTTCCCATCTCCTTTTATGTTCGAAATTTAGACAATCTTGAATCCTGAGAATCAAGACCAACAATAACCTGTTTTGAAATTTCATCAGCCTTAATGACATCATTAGATGTATTAGTAGCAACCCGCTTAACCTCCTCAATATTAGTTAAAATTTGTCCTACATCTGAAACAAGTTTAGATGATACTGCTTGTGATTTACGAGCCATATCAGCACCATTTGTCATAATAGTAGTAATTTCCTGCATTTTTGAAGATACAGAATCAAAATCTTGCGAAACTTTTAAAATTCCTTTACTGTTAACACTTGCTGAATCAGCAATTGTATGAATACTTTCATTTGTTACATCTAAAGTAGTTTTGATTTCTTGAAGAGCTTTTTGTGTACGCTCAGCAAGTTTACGAACTTCATCAGCAACAACAGCAAAACCTCGACCATGTTCACCCGCACGAGCTGCCTCAATAGC
>JAVHPF010000089.1:0-7337 GCA_036170435.1 Patescibacteria group bacterium | reverse complement strand
ATTTTATCACATTTTGATATATCTTCTTTTGATTTTATATTAGCTAGTGCAACATTATATCTACAAATATTCAAAGCTTGTTTTTGTGAATCTGTAGATCAAGTATAAATTTCGTTACATTCATCTAATTTAAGAAACTTCCTCTCTGGAGCAAATCTATCTTTTATAGTATCCTTACACATATTAGATAAATTTTTTTGTTCTATTTTGTCACATTTATTTATATCTTTAACATTTTTTATCTCAGATAAAACACCATTATAATTCTTAGATATTACTTCATCAGTAGTTAATTTCACTGGTTTATTTAATTCTGAATTATTATCTTTTTGTATAAATACTGAGTAGATTATCAAAAAAATAATAGCAATAACTATTCATACTATAATTTTAAGTTTATTTTTCATAAATTTAAATTACAAAATAATTATTGCTATTATATACTTTTAAATCTTCAAATCAAGTATTATTTACTTTTGCATTTTCATAAAAATGTCTCTTATTTACAATACATTTTCATCAAATACATATTGTCTTTTATATCTTTTATATCAGATTTTAGACTATCAATTTCAACTTGTTGTGCATTTATTTTTTCTTCTTGACTGAAATAGAGGTTAAATAAATCATCAATTTTATCTGTTAATTCTTTAACTGCATTTACAAGTAATGATGTAATATTTGCATATTTAACTGCTTTCCATCCATCACTTCAAGTAACTACAAGTTTTGGTTCAACTTTTTCTACTTCTTGAGCGATAAATCATAAATCTTGTACATGATCCTTTTTCCGATCAAAATATACTCAATTAAGTTTATTTACTTTATCTAGCGCTCCAGTAATTGTCTCAATATTTTCTTTAAGTCTTCTATCAGATGCAAACAAATATGAAGTAGCCTTAATATTCCCTGCAACTTCCAATTTTTCTGTTGGAGCATTAGTTCAAATTCCTACATTTCATCCATTAACCGCATATAAAGTAGGTGAAGTTTCCACTCAAACGCTTAATATTCCATCGGTTCTTATTGTTCATGTATTTCGATAAATACCTTTATTATTGTAAGTTCTAATCCGAGTAGCATCTGTCATGTATAATCAACCTCCATATGATTGATTATACCATCATGCATTTCAACTTGATCTAAGCCATCATCAAGCATAAACATCTCAAGCAACTTGTAATTTATAAGTTGGAGAAGTTGATCATATTCAAACATATCAATTATCTCAATTTATATACATCATATCAGATCTTACATTTCAAGTATTACTTCGTTGTAATACTAAATCAGCACTATTATCTGATTGAGATCTTGCTTGTATCGATGCCCCTGCATAATTTCAAGCTAATCAAAAATCTAAATAAGAACTTGCTCAAGCTATTGTATTTTTATTCCATATTCTTAATCATGCATCATAGCCTGCTCAGCTTCAATTTATTTGAGTTACAGTAGTACTAGTTCAATCTCATATATCTAATTTATTTCATGGGGCACTATTTCAAATTCAAACATTTCAATCTCATCTAACATAAAATTTAGAAGTTCCTGCTGATTTAGCATTTATTAAAGAAAAATCTCAATATCATCAAACAGATCATTTTTGTAATAAATAAACTTCATTACTTATTCAACCAGTATCAGTTCAATTTATATATGTTGCACTTTGATTTGTTGTAGCATTAAAGTCTTTGAAAACATTCAATTTTGAAGATGGAGTAGATGTTCAAATTCATACATTACCAGTTGCATTTAATAACATTCTTTCATTTCATCATGCCATTAAAGCTAAATCACGAGGGGTTCAAGTTCAAGCATTAGAATTTCAAATATATGTTTTTTGAAGAGTTGGATCTACACGAATTTCAAATCTATCATAATTATTCCAAGGATCAGTCCCTTTTTTAGGAATAAAAAATCAATATCAATTTGTATCTCAGGCAACAATTCATCAATTTACATCTAATATTCATCTTGGTGTACTAGTTCAAATTCAAATATTTCAATTATCATAAATTGTACTATTACCTATAGTCCCTCCAGCTGTAAATTTTGGTAAATAATTAGTAGTTCCAGAGCCTCAGATTTTTGCTGATATATTTGTATTTATAGTAGAAATAGATGAATTTATTGATGTAATTTGGGCAACAATATAATCCCATACAGCTTTTAGTATATTTGATGTTGGAGCTGTTGTTTGATTTATACTTCAAGTACTATTTTCAAGCATTACTACTCAAGTAGTAGTTGTTGTTGAAGATGGTAATCTTGCTGTCGCTACTGTTCAAGATATTAAGTTACTTGCATTTGTTTGATCTACATTTTGTACATTAGCTAGTCATACATCTGTTTTTGTTAATACAATAGCTCATGTTCTACTTGCAACACTAGTTACTGGAGTAGTTGGAACAGTAGAAAATTTATTATCAACATAAGTTTTAACTGCATTTTGACTTGGGTATAGAGTATCAGAAGTTCAAAGAGTAGTAGTAGTTGATTTGTTAGCAAGGTTTTCTGGAGTAAAGCCTAATGAAGCTTGTTTATTATTAAATGTATTCCAATCTGTTGGAGTAATTGCTCACGTAGTTGTAGAATTTGCTGTATTTGCTGAAAAAGTAGTTCCATTAAGAGCTAATCCTGCACCAGCTGTATACGATGAACCTACTACAGTAACTCATGATAAATCTAAATAATCTCATTTGATTTTTCAAGAACCATTAAAAATCTCTCCAAGTATTGCTCAAATATATCATTTTTGATTTGCTACATTTGGCAAGTTACTATCAATAACTTGAAGCTGAGAAATATATGTAAGAATAGTAGCATTTTGTGCTGCATAAGTTCCTCATATCATCACAAAAGTTGTTAGTACCAAAAGGTACAATCTTGTGTATTTATTTTTGATCATAATCTAAATTGTATTAGATAATAAAATTATTTTAATAACTTATACTATAAGTGTATCATTTATATTTTTATAAGTCAATTTTTTATATTGACAAAAAAATAATCTCAATTATGAGATTATTTAGATTTTAATACATAAAATATTGTTTCTTTTCAGGTATCAGCGCTATTTGATTGTCACTGTATTGCATTTGCAAAAACACTATTTTTATTTTCAAGTAATAAAGTATTATTATTTACAAAGAATGGATCTCCAGAATTTTGAAATATTGCTGGAATATTTGTAGTTACACTTATTAAATTTAATCAAATTCAATCAAAATTCTGAAATCAATTATTTTCACTATAGGCAAATCAATGAAGTTTTGAATCTGATTCACAATAATATACAAATATATCAGAATTATAATCAAAATCTATAAGTCAAGCATAATTAGAATAAGCATATCAACCCAATTTATAACCATAACCTGAACTACATTTATCCGTTGAAGAAATTACTGATACATTATCTGATCACGTAGCACTCCAATCAAGTTTAAAAAATCAAAATGAAGTATCATAATAATATCAACTTAGATAATTTCAGATAGTTTCACTATCGTTATTTTGATTTACATATTGAGTTATAGTTCAAGTAGAAAATGATACCACAGAAGAACTAGATCCAGTTCATGTTGCAGTTTGAGTTGCTATATTTAAATCTCAAGTAAGTGCGCTAACTTGCATAAAATTAACTAATACTCAAAATATTAACAAAAAAGATATTATTTTTTTAAATACAGCAATATTTTTTTTGATTCACATATATGTTTTTATTTAAAATAATATTTTTTCTGTAAAATTATAATAGTATTTTATAATTATTGCAAGTACTTTATTTTTTTATTTCTACATTTTTTTAACAACTTTTCACATTTGGAAAAATGGAAGCATAATTGAAACTACTATTACTCAAACTATTGCTCAAATAAATACTATAATAAATGGTTCCAATAAAGTAGATAAAGTTCAAATATATCTTTTTAATTCGCTATTATAAGTAGAACCTATTTTTTCTAAAGATTCTACTATATTTCAGGCTTCTTCTCATATATTCATAACATAAGCAAATTCTTCTGGAAAATATTTATTATTATAAATTACATATTGATACTCCAAATTAAGCCCCATAGCCTTTGATATAGAAAGTCCTACTTCAACCTGATTTTTTATTCTTATTATCTCTCTTTTATAATTTATATCTGTAACTACTCTAGAACTAGTTTCAAGTGCATCTAAAACTAATACTCAAGATTTTAAAAGTATAACAAATGAATTTATAAAATATACAATATTAGACATTCTAATAATATGACCTACTATTGGTAAATTTAATAAAACTGATGAAAGAATTATTTCCCCACGATATGTTTTTGCAATTAATTTAAATATAAATATAAAAGCAATTATTACTACTATCATTATATACCAACTATGTTGTATAAAATTAGATATATTTACCATTAATTGTGTCATAAATGGTAAAGCTACTCAAGAATCTCAAAATGCTTTTGTTATTTTCGGAACAATAAAAATCATCATAAAAATAACTACTCAAAAAGTCAAGAATAATACAACTATTGGATACATTAAAGCTCATTTTACTTTTGCTTTTAATTCTATTTCATCAAGTAATTTTTTTTCTATTTCTTTTAATATAAATCAAAGACTACCCGTTTTAACTCATACTGCTATAAGTGAAACTGTTAAGTTATCAAAAGCCTTTGGATATTGAGCCATGGTTTCTGAAATAGCAATACCATAATTTATATTTGTTTTCATATCTAAAATTATAAATTTCAAATATGGATTTGGTACTTGTTTTGCAATTATTCAAAGAGACGTAGAAATATCAAGTCATGAATTGATAAAATTTGATAATTTATTTACAAATTGCCATAATTCTTTTCTAGAGACACTTTTAAAAAGGATAATATCTCCTCAAAAATTTAGAGAATTTTGTTTATCCTTTTTAGCAGCAGCTAGTTTAGCTTTTTTCATCAAATCTATAAATTTTCTATTATCGAAATTTCAAGATTTATCTATAAATTTAGTTCAAAGAATTGACATATTTTATAAAATTTAAATTCTAGTTTATATTTTTCACTCACTCATAATAATATTACTTGCTTCTTCTAAAACAGTTTCATGTCGACCTGATTTTAGTAATTTCAAAAGAGTTTCATACTTATTTTGTAATCTTATATTTTGTTGTTCTATTTTCGATAAAAGCTCATTTTCTATAGAGTATTCTAAATATTTAACAATATCTTTATGTATAAATCCCTCTTTTATATATCTCTGACTTTCTTTTTTTAAAGATACTAAATCTCAAGTTTTGAATATTGATCTAAGATTTTTTAATATAGATTGTAATTCTCTTTCTTTTCTCTTAACTTTTAAAAAATTTTCTATTTGATCTTTTGATTGTCATTTTAATTTTTTTACAAATTTCTTTGATACATGCTCTGATCAAAGAATATTTTCTATAAGCTTTTCTTCATTTACTAATTCTTTTTTAGAATCTCTTTTTATAACTATAATAGTAACATCATCTAAAAATTTTGTTTTATTAACAAATGAAGTAAGTTCTTTATAGATATAATTATATATATCTTTTGACTCTGTATATAATCATACTGCTTTAAAAAACACATCTTTTATTCTATCTATAGAAAACATATCTCAATTTTCATTTCTAGCTTCAACAAGACCATCAGTATACAAAAGTAAAACATCTCCCAAATCAAAATTTATACTTTTTTCTTTTAAAAATGCTTGATCTTTTAACATAGTCATTCATGCAGCAACTCAACCTGGATAAATTTTATTTACTGATAAATCAGATTTCTTATAAAAAAACATAGGCTCATGTCACATTCATATAAATTTCAAATCATTTTTATTTTTATATGAAAGTTCAAAAAATATAGATGTAATAAAATTTCAACTTCTTAAATCTTGTTTAAGTTTATTATTCAATGAAGTTACTAAATCTTTTAAATTTGGAACAGACTTAACTAAAGAGTAGAAATTGGCAGTAAGTAATGATATCATAAACCCAGCTCTTACTCAATGTCATGTAGCATCTCATATAAAAAATCTTTTTCAATCGTTATAATCATAAAATCAAAAAGTATCTCAACTTATTTTATCAGCTCCTAGAGTTTTTCAATACATAGAATAACCATCTACTAAAATACCATCTGTATCTTTAACGAGACCTGAATGGACTTTTTCTAATTTTGTTTTAACTACATCATCTTTTATATTTTTTGATGATTTTAGTAAAGATTCAATATTATCCAATAATAATCTATCACTTCTTGTCTTATTTATAAGTTTATATTTTGCATAATATGATTTCATTAAAGAATAAAAAGATGCATTTATTTCTTTTTCCAACATTAATTCATCTGGTGATACTATTATTTCTTCTCACATCATATTTTTTGCTTGTTCTAACAAATCTTGTTTTTTCTTTTTAGCTCATGAAAATTTTTGTTTTGCATTAAGTATATTTAATTTCCATTTTTCACAAAAAATTGCATATTTATCTACATCATGTCAAAGTCATTTTTTATATGACTCAAGCAGATTAAAAGCTTCATCAAATAAATTTTGATTTAAAAGTGTTTGTAATTGTTTATTTGTTTGCACATTTCTTATTTTTAGATCTTTAGAATGAGCTTTTTTCTCATAAGATTCTTTATTTTTATTTATTTTTTTCTCTAAAATATTTAGATTAGATTCAAATTTTCTAAATTTTTTAAGTAATTTATTTTTATATTTCTGTGTAATTGTTTGATCTCAAAGTACAGCTTCAAATGAAGCTGATTCTTTATTTCTTAATTCTGATAAAGCTTCTAATGCTTTAACAAAATTATACGATTTAGCAAAATCATTTATAATAATAAATGTATCATTTACTGTTTTTACAGAAGATAATTCTATTGAAAGCCCTGTTTTTTCTTTATAATAAACAGAATGCATCTTTTTTAAAATACTAATTACTAGATTATATCTAGAATTATAGCTTCTCTTATTACTTGATGATAAATTTTTAGTTTCATTAAGATCATTTAATAATTTTTCCTCAAATGATTTAATTTTAGGAATAACTTGTTCAAAAAATAAAAAATCTTTATGTGTAATAACATATTTTAATATTTTTACTAAAGAATGA
Source organism: Patescibacteria group bacterium (assembly GCA_036170435.1). Taxonomy (GTDB): domain Bacteria; phylum Patescibacteriota; class Gracilibacteria; order BD1-5; family UBA6164; genus JAQVPN01. Next base: position 202 of record JAVHPF010000089.1, on the reverse strand, counting down.
GTATTTGAATAAGATGATATTCAGTTAAATAATTCATTATAAAAAATAGATATATCTAAATCAAAAAATACTTTCAATTTTTCATTATAGACAAATTTATATTTAATATTTTGAAAATAAGAATTTGATTTTTTCGATATAATTATATTAAATAGATTTCTTTCTTTTTGTTTTGTTTTCATAAGAAATAATCTAGCATCAA
>JAVHPF010000088.1:0-7467 GCA_036170435.1 Patescibacteria group bacterium | reverse complement strand
TAAAACAGAAAATGGTTTGTTGTAATTTTTTAGAAAATTTACTTGTTCTTCTGTTACAAAAGTATATTTTTCTAGACTTTCAAAATCGGGAAGCATTATAGCAATTAACTTGGAATAATCTCTATTTTTCACACTATAAATTTCTTTATATGACTCAATATTATTTATCTCACAAGCTAGTCAGAAACAAGTATCTGTTGGAATTATATAAATCATTAATTTATTATAATTATTAGTAGTAAAATTTATCTTGAAAAAGTCAATAAGTTTTTTTGATTTAGGCTTATTTATATGTTATTATATTTAAAATAATTATTAAAACAAAAACAAATATGTCAGCTCCAAGCATAAATACTACAGAATCTCAAATTCCTGGAGGAGAAATTCCAGCAAATCCAAGTCCAGTAAATCTAAATGGACTGAATCAAAGTTTTAATTTTATTGATGTTTTACCTGATATAAAAGTAAAAAATTGTAATATAAATCTAGAAGAATTAAAAACTGAAGTAGGGGATTTGTTTAAAAATCCAAATCCTATAGCTCTTTATATGAATTCCTCTAAAATAAGAGATAAATTTACTGATTTTGTGAATTGTTTATCTGACACTATTGTTTCAGGTTTTTCGCTTGATGATAATCAGGGAATTACTTATGCAATCTATAAAAATGCAAAATATGACGACGTTTGGTCACAATTTTTGAAAAATTATTTATATGAATTTAAATATTTTGATTTTTTAACATACTTAAACTTTGTAGTAATTTCTGATAATGATAAAAGCCTTTTAGCAAAGGCTTTACTTATGATGTATAAGCATGAAAAACATGAAAATGTTTCTAAATTTCTTGAATTATTTAAATCAAAATATAATTTTGAACAAGTAAAAGATTATGCTGAATATTTCAAAATTAGAGATTATGAAATAGAATTTAGATATATTGATGAAAATAGAATTAATTACTTCCTTCAAGAAATATATTTTAATCTAGATATAAGTCAAAGAGAGGTTTTTAGAGAATTATTTTCATTAAATCCTAAAAATTTTGATCCAAATTTTACTCGTACAGTTAAAATAGTTGGACTTGTTATGGATGATTATCCTTATAAACAAGATTCTATATATGAATATGTTAATAAGCCAGAAAATTCTTCATTGAAATCAGAAGTTGACCAAGCTATTGCTTGATATTCACTTGATAAAAGAGCCTTTTATGAAAATCTATATAGAATAATTCATGGAGAATTACAAGTAGAAAAAAAGATTTTTTGGAAATATGTGAAAATAGAAATTATAAACAAACATTATCCTGATATAAAAAATTTATTTTATTTTTATTCTGCTAAAAAATTTGTTAATAAAGAGCTTTTTAATACTTTTAAATGAACAATTGATTATAATAAAATAGATGTTGACTTTAAAACTGGAACATTAAAAGCTTCTCATTATGCTCAAATTCAACAATTAAAAGAATTAAAAAACTTACTGCTTGAATTAAATAATAATATTTTTTCTTTTTTCTTAAATCCAATGGTTTATTCTATAATTTCAGAAAGATTAAGAATACAAGAAAAAGATTTATGGAAATTAGAATACTTGCTTTACTATATCTTTGCTGATAATTATAGTGAATATAAATATCTTTATATGTTCTTTAACCAGCTTGAAGCTTTTATGAATGCTACTGGTAAAGTTTCAGTTATTGAAAAAATTAAAGTATCATTTTCACTTGTTTTAGTTACAAGTTTACTTATAGTATTTTCATACTTTTATCTACCAATTTGAGTATTTCTTGGTTTACTATTCTTATCTATGATAAAATGATTTGAATTTTATTATCCAGATTTATATTTCAGAGGCAAAACAAATCTTTGACTTAAATTCTTTGCAACTTTGATTTTGATTATGAGTTCATATTTTTGGTTAACAAGTACCGATACTGATAGTAAAAAAGATTTAGCTCGTGCAGTAGAACAAATTAGAAAAGTATGAGTTATGCCATCTGATCAAGCGGTACAAGCTTCTGTGAAATATGTAAAAGCTTCACTTTTTGATTTAAAATAATAGAAAACCCATCCCCTCGTTCCTCGGGACTTCCCTTGGGAAGGGAAGAAATTAAAACAAATTTATTTTTGATTTAAATATTAGAATTTATATAATCTAGGCAAATTTAGATTATATAAATTCTTTTTTTATTATGAAAATATTTGATATAGAACTTGATGCTTTGAAATACAGAGATTTTTTTACAGAAATTGTGAAATTTGATAAAAAAAATATAGTTTTTACTCCGAATCCTGAAATTCTTTTATCGCTTAAAAAAGACAAAGAATTTACAGATATTGTTAAAAAAGCTACTTATTTAGTTCCTGATTGAATAGGGCTTTATATATGATTTCAAATTGCAGACAATAATTATGGAACTTTTATAAATACCCTACTTTTACCATATTTTTTCTTCAATTTATTTTTTAGAAGAAAATCTCTATATGCTAAATATGGTGATAAAATTTGTGGTAGTGACTTAACTCGTGATTTGATAGAATTTGCTGATAAAAATAGTCTTTGAATTACTATTATGGATTTATATAATCCAACAGATACTAAAAAAGTAGAAAGCCAAAAAATACTTATTCCAAGACTTCAAGCAAAATATCCAAATGCTGCATTTCATCTTTATATTTATAGACAAGAAGAATTTGAACAAATATTAAAAGATATAGAAAATTCTTGAGATAAAATAGTCCTAGCTACTCTTTGAGCAAAAAGACAAGAAAAATTAATCTTAGATATTTTTGAATCTCTTGATACAGTTTCAGTTTGAGCCGGAATTGGGTCATCAATTGATTATCTAATAGGATTTCAAAAAAGAGCCCCAAAAATATGGAGAGCTCTAGGACTTGAATGGCTATATAGACTTATAACTTGACCACAAAAAATAAACAGACTAAAAAGAATCTATAATGCAATTTTTGTATTTATATATGAAGTATTGAAAAGTAAATAAAAAAAGAAATATTTTAAGTCCGGACTCCAAAGAGTCCGGACTTTTGTGATTCAATTTTAAAAGGAATCGGTACCTGTAGCTACATGGTACCGGTTCCAAAATTAGCTTTTTTATTTCCCAACTACATTTACCATATTGAAGAAAGGTAGAAGTATTGCCATAATCATGGTTCAAACTATTCATCAAACTCATACTATTACGATTGGTTCTATTGCAGTTGCTAGATTTTTAACAATATTGTCTATTTCTTTGTTATACCTAATTGAAATTTTGCCAAGTAAATTTGGTAGTTTCCCAGTTTGTTCTCAGATTTTTACTAAACTTGATAATTCAAGAGGGAAGAATTCACTTTCTTTTCAAGTTGTAAGTAATTTTATTCACATAGCTTCGCTTAATGAAATTCAGTTTGATATTTTTATCATAACATTATCAAGTTCTTTTTCGTAATATGCATTTTCTAGGGATTTTTTAGTGATTTCTAGGGCTTTGTTTATGATTATTCAACTACTTAGTAGAGTAGACAAGTTTCTTGCAAATAGAGATAAAACTTTTTTTCTTATTAGTGAACCAAAAATTGGTAATTCTAAAACATATTTATCAAAATAGATTTTAGTTTTTGGATTAGTTTTTAAATAACTTAATCAAACTATTGCTAAAGCTAAAATAGCTCAAATTATAACTATATTTTCTTGTAAAAATACAGAAGTATTTATTACAAATTCTGTAAGTCCTGGAAGATTTACTTTAGCATCATCATACATTTTTTGAATTTTTGGAATTACAAAAAGCATAAATGTTATTATCATAGCAATTGAAAGTGCTATAACCACCATTGGATAAGTTAAGGCTCAAATTATTTTAGATTTTAATTCGGTATTTTTTTCCTCTTTTTCTTTTATAAGTTCTATACTATCTCCAAGTTTTCAAGTAACTTCTCACATTTCAATTATGGCTATATCAAAAGAAGAAAATATTTGAGAATAAGCAGCGCAAGATTCTCTAAGGGGAATTCATTTATTGATTTTTTCAAGTAAATCAGCAACTAGAGCTTTGATTTTTGGGTCTTTTGTTTGATATGAAATAATAGAAAATGCATTTGTGATAGGAATTCCTGAATTTATTAGATTTGAAAGCTGTTCTAGTAGATTTATTTTTTCTTTTGCACTAAGCTTTATTGTTCCAGCTTTTTGTATTTGGAATCTTTCTTTTATTTTTGAAAAAATTTCATTTAAATCAATGTTTTTCATTTTCTTTTTGTTTTAATTTATAGTTATTTTATTTATTTTATCATTTAATTTGTTTTTTTACAAAAATTTTTATAATATAAGCAATTATTTTTGTTTAATTTTTAAATATTTTAATATGTTCAAGTTATTCTGATTAGGAAATGAAGAAAATGATCTAGATTTACATGATGGAATCGATGTAGAAATTACAAATTCTGAAGAAAAAAAAGAGGATGATGTAGGGCAAGTAGCTCTTGATATTATCGAAACTGAAGATGATATAATTATCATTGCTCCAATAGCTTGAGTAAAATTAGATGATATAGATTTGACTCTAAATAAAACTATTTTGACTATAAAAGGAAAAAGGGAAAAACCAGAAGCTTATTTCTTGGACAAAGCAAATCTTAGAAATTCTGAATGTTTTTGGTGAGATTTTATCAGAAATGTTATACTTCCAGAAAATTTGGCTATGAATAAAATCAAAGCTTATATGGAAGAAAATGTTTTGGTTGTTACTATCCCAAAACTTAGATTTGATTCTAAGAATATCAAAATAGATAGAATTAGCTAAAAGTGATTTTAAACTCATCTTTTAATTTCAAATTTTAAAAATTCACTCACTGTACTTTTGTACAGCTCGTTAAAATTTTTAAGAATTTTCAATCAAAATATTTCGCTTTAAATCATTTTTAAAAATTAAACTAATCCCAAGAAAAACATGAAAAAATCAATGAAAAAAGTAGATAAAATAGTTACCTGACTTATAATAGGAGGGGCTGTTGCATCTATTTTCTGAGTAGCATCACAAACGAAAAAGTGAAAAGAAGTTACTGCAAAATGAAAAGAACTTACAGAAGAATTATCTGATGCTTGAAAAGAAGTAGCAAAAAAAGGATTTTCTCTTATGGGGAAAGGTCTTGTAAAAGTGATATCTTTATTTGATAAGGATAAAAAATAAGCATGAAAACTATCAAAAATATCAAAATTGTCTCATCTTTAAGTATTTTAGGAATAAGTGCTGTTTCATTTTGAATTTATTCATTAAATGCAACCGATTTACCTAATTGTAATTATGAAGATAAAATAAATCAATGTGTAGAAGCTAACTCTAGCCTTACTAATTGACCAAGATCTATAGAAGATTTTGTATGTATTTCAAGCTCAAGCAGAGAAAAAATAGCATATAATATAGTTTTGGATGCTAAATTTAAAGAAATAGACAAAAAAGTTGAATCTTATTTAGAATCAATCGAAAAAAATAAAGATGAATATTTTGGCGCTTCAGCTAGTAAAACACTCTTTGATGGAATAGGGGATTTAGATACAGCATTTGTTATTGATTCAGAAACTTGATTTTATAAAGAATATAAAACACTTTGTGGGGATAATCTTATAGTAAAAGAAGCATTAGCTTGTTCTAATCCAGGAACTGATTTAAATGCTTCAAAATTTATGATAAATGATTCAGGGAAAAATTTGTGTATGGATTTAGCTGAAACAAAATTAGCTATTTTTAGACAAATAGGAACAGATCTTTTGAAAACAAATAAACAGCAAATAAAAGCTGATTATTTAAAAGCTTATATGCAAAAACAAAGATGAAAATATGATGCTTTGATTGATAATATGGGAATAAATCGAAATTATATAAATAAAGTAGATAATAAGTGGAATATAGTTACTAAAGACCCAAATCAACAATAAAAAATATGTCAGATATAATAAAAGAATTTCATATAAAAGCCAAAAAATCTTTTGGCCAGAATTTTCTAATTAATACTCTTGTTTTAGAAACTATAGCAAAAGAATTTAATATAGAATGAAAAAATATAGTTGAAGTTGGTCCAGGTTATGGTGCTTTAACGCAGTATTTATTAGAGGAAAATCCTGCTAGTTTGACTTTGGTCGAACTAGACCGTGATATGATAGCAGTCTTGGAATCTAGAATAGGAAAATGAGAACTAAATACTAAAAATACAGATTTTGAAATAGTAAATCAGGATGTTTTGAAATATGAACCAAAATATGAAAAATATGCAGTAATCGCAAATATTCCATATTATATAACATCTCCAATCCTAAAAAGATTTCTATATGATACAACTTATAAACCAGAAGCTATGCTTATTTTAATGCAAAAAGAAGTAGCTGAAAAAATAGTATCTCGTAAAAATAAAACTTCAGTTTTGAGTCTATTTATCCAAAAAAAAGCTCATACTTCAAAAGTAATAGATGTTAAAAATACAGATTTCAAACCAGCTCCAAAAGTAGATTCTATAGTTTTGAAATTTGAATCTCATTCTCTTTATACAGATTTTGATGATGAAAAATTCCTAGAATTTATAAAAATTGCTTTCAAAGAACCAAGAAAATTTCTTATAAAAAATCTTTCTTCAAATTATGAAATTTCTAAACTAGAAAAAATGTTTGATGAATTAAATCTTGATAGAAAAATTAGGGCAGAAGATGTACAAATAGAAGATTATTTGAATATGATGGAGAAAATATAAAAAATCGCGAAAAATTTTTCGCGATTTTTTATATATAAATGAAATTTGTAATTGTAGGGAACGGTTTTAAACCGTTCCCTACTTTTTTATCCCAAACTTTGATTCCTATAATGAGTCAATTTATGAGAACTAGTTTCTTTTACTATAGAAATAACATCAAATTGCACGTTTTCCATATTGATTCTGTTTTTCATACAATAAGACTCAATAGTTTTTAGAATTTTGAATAATTTCTGTTTATTTACTGATTCTTCTCAAGTTCCAAATTTGTCAGAACTCCTATATTTTACTTCTATGAAAATAGTTTTGGATTCAAAAAAAGCGATAATATCTACTTCACCAAATCTACCAAATTTGTAGTTTGTATCAAGTATCCTGTATCACTTTTTTATCAGATAATTTATAGCCAAAAGCTCTCAAAGATCTCCTGATTTTTTCATAATTATAATTTTTATTTTTTCCTTATGTTCCCTCTCCTGTGAGGAGAGGGTTAGGGTGAGGTCTTATAAAATTTCTTTTAAAATCATTTTTGTTACGTCTTCTATGCTCATCATTTCTCAGTCTTTTGTACAATTTAGTCTTGTCCAGTCATCATACATATCACAAACTGATACTGCGGCCTCCCGGGCTTTTGTAAGATGATTTTTGTCTTCTTCATGCAAATCTAAGTTTGTTCCATTTTTTATATAATCTCTATTTTCTTTTGTTTTTAGTAATTCTTG
>JAVHPF010000087.1:0-7481 GCA_036170435.1 Patescibacteria group bacterium | reverse complement strand
AATTAAAAAATCTTCCATTTTTGGAAGATTTTTTGTTGGGTTGATAGTAACAAATAAAGTATTATAAAACTTCACTTATGTTCATTATTATCTCTTTATTTTATTGAAATATAATCTATTAAATTATAATGTTTTATTCATAAATAATCTCAATCTATAAAATCATCCAAACTTAAAACTATTTTTTCATAATTATCTTTTATTTCTAATAAATTTCAAAATTCTCTATTTTTTGTAACTTCCGATTCTATTAAATAACAAACTTGAATATATTTTATATCAGATCATTTTTCTACAATAAAATCTATTTCATGAGTTTTATTTTTTCAAATATGTATTTTATATCAAAGTGATTTAAAGTGTAGAAAAACTATATTTTCCATGATTTTTCAAATATCTACTTGTTTATATCATCATATAATGGCATTTCTTATTCAAATATCAGAAAAATAAAATTTATCATTTATTTCAAATATCTTTTTTCATACTATTTCTTGTCTTTTTACTTTATTTAATAAATACACACGTGTAATATAATTTATATATTCCAAAACTACATTGGTTCAAATTTCTATTTTTTGTGATTTTAGATATTTTGATATATTATTTGCTGTAAATAAGCTTCAAATATTATCTGATAAATAAGCTATTAGTTTCTCTAAAAAATCTATATTTCTTATATTATATCTTTTTACTATATCTTTCAGTAAAATAGTATTATAAACACTTTTTATATAATCATTTACTATCTCATCTTCTAGAATTAAATTTTTTAAATATGGTAAGCCTCAAAATTTCATATATTTAAAAAAGCTTTCTTTTCATTTTTCTAACTTATGGAAATCTAAAAATTCTAAATAATTAAGAGGATAAATTTCAAATTCTATATATCTTCAAGTTAAAAATGTAGCAATTTCTGAAGATAACATATTAGCATTGCTTCAAGAAATATATATATCATAATTTCATAAAGCTTGTAAATCTCTCAGACCTTTTTCAAAATTTATTATATCTTGAATTTCATCTATAAATAGATATTTTTTATCTTGATTATTTTCTCATTTTTTTATAAAATTAAGTAAATCTTGATAGTCTTTAATAAAATCAAATTCATTTAATTCTTTATTTATATATATAATTTGCTCATAATTTACTAAAAAATTTATTTTTAGCTCATCTATTATTTGAAATAGTATATAACTTTTTCAAACTCTTCTTTGTCATATTAGTACTTTTATAATATCTTTATTTATAAAAGGTTTTATTTTTTCAAGATATTGTGGTCTTTTATTATATGTTTTAATCATAATGAATATTTTATATTAAAAATTGATATGAATTCATTATAATGAAAACTATTAATAAGTCAAATTTTAAAATAAAGAGATGATTTATCATCTCTTTATTAATTTATTAAGTATTATTTTATTTAATTTATTTGGCATTATAAGAAAAAATATAATTGCTAGTTTATATATAGGAAATGAAAAAATATTATGTTTTAGAGAGTTTTTAAATTCTTTAAAGCTATTTTTTTTATCATTATTTATTATATAATTTAGTGACTTTAAAGTTATTAACCAATATAATTTATAGTTATATAATTTTTCATCTATAATTTTGTTTTTTAAATAATAATCAATAATAGAGTTATTTAAATTTATCATATGATTAAAATCACTAGAAATATTAGATCAGTGTTTTCTATATTTTACAAGACTTTCTTCTATTCAATATATTTTATATCTAGTACTTACTTGAAATCAAAAATCATAATCTGATCATCAATATTTCTTTTCATTAGTTATATTAATTATTTTGATATCATCAATAATTTTTTTTCTTATACATATATTACTCCAAGTAACTAGAAGACTTTGTTTAATTTTTATATAATCTTTCTTACTAATTTCTTTATTTTTTATTTTTTGTAATTTATTAACTTTATAGAAATCTTTAATAAATATTTTCCCATCTCAATTTATTATATCAATATCACTATATACTAACATTGTATCAGGATTATTTTCAAATATTCTTAGTTTTTTTTCTAAATTATTTTCATTAAATAAATCATCTCATTCTAAAAATGCAATATATTCACTATTATTACTTATATTTCCAAGTAAAAAATTCATATTATCAACAATTCATTTATTAGGTGAATTATGCCAAGCTTTTATTTTATCAGGATATTTTTTAACATAATCTTTAATAATATTCCAAGTCAATTCATCAGGAGAATCATCTCAAATCAAAAGTTCCCAATCTGTAAAAGTCTGAGATAAAATAGATTCGATGGTATCTTTTATAAAATCTTTGTGATTATAAGTTGTTGTTATTATTGAAACTTTTGGCATTTTACTATTTATAAATTAAATATTAACTCTTCAACTTTTTCATATGAATTACTCCATTTTTTATCTTTTACAAATTCAAGTCATTTTTTTTGTATATCTTCATATAATTCTTTATTTTTAATTATTTTTATTATATTATTTTTAATTTCATAGGGATTACTTTCAGATAAAATAATTCATTCTCAATCATTAAAAACATAAGAAGTATTTTCTCATAGGATATCAATTACAGGTAATCAACATGCCATCATTTCACAAGGTAAAAGAGAGTAATTAGTTAATGAAAAACTAACTCATACTAAAGAATTATTATATATTTCTGCTAATTCATTATGAGTTAAAATACCATATTTAGTATATTTAAATGGTATTTCAGGGTATGAATCCCATCAAATTAATCAAATTTCAATATCAGGATTTTCTTTTTTTAATAAATTAAGTGCTAGAATTCATAATTCAAATCACCTTCTTCATGTTACATGTCTTCAATAAAACAGTAATCTATTTTTTCTATTATTGTTTAAATTATTTTTTCTATTATATATTTTTTCATCATATCATAAATCATAAAAATCACTAGTTAATCAATAGTCTCTTTTCATCAACATATCAAGATATTTTCAAGCTGTGATTGTTTTTAATCACATTTTATATGTATTTTCTGCAAAAATATATTTAGAATTTTTTTCATAAAACCAAGGTTCAAAATCTTGAACAAAATATAACTTTTTTTTAGTATTATTATGTTGAATCATAAAATAAATTGAATACCATGAAGTTCATATATTAATATCACTGTCTATAATATCAGTAACATTTTCGTACAAATAATATTTAGTTTTTCATAATTTTACAAAGTAATTATCTACTAATTTTTTTACACTATTTGCATCAGGATGGAGATGCTCTCATATAATATATATATTATTTTGGTGTCATTTTTCATCAAGATGTTTTATATTTCTAAAAATATTAAAATGTCATCAAGATCAAACTTGTACTCACGGAATAAACCAATTTATAACTAATTTAGAATTGGAATTTATTATTTTTTCTTTAAATTCTTTTACTGAATTATAATCGCTGTTATTATAAAAATTATAGACTCAATATATATAATCGGATTTAGTAATATCACATCATTTAAATTTTTTATTTATAAATAACTTAAATCACTTATAAAAACTTTTAATTCATTGTTTTTTTAATATAAAAAAACCAAATTTTATTATATTTAACATTTTATAGATTTATTAATTAAATTTACTTCTAGTATTTTTATTCATTCTTTCTTTTTCTTTTCAATAAATACATTTATAAGTCTTTCTCATAAAAATCAAAAAACTCTTGCTTGATAGGAATATCAAGATATTTTTATTTCTTTCTCACATTCAAATAATATTTTAAATAACCATTCACAATACTCTTTAAAGAGGGTACTTTTCATAATAAACATATTATAAAAATATGCTTTATTTAATTTGTAAAAAATAGGCCTTTTACCCAGTATATTTATACTATCTAAATATTCTGGGTAAAGTTCTTTTATTTTATTAATACAAATATCAATATCTTCTTTTAAATGACTATAACAATAATTTTGATAAATAGACATAGGCATAGTTAACATTCATAAATATTCTTTCTTTGGCATGATAATATCATATTTACTAATATTGTTTTCTAAATCTTCATCTATATCAAAATATCTTCTATAATGTGACAATCAAACATAATCTACATTTGATAAATCATAATTTTTCCAAGCCCAATAAAGCACAGTTAATTCACAATAATTTGGATTTTTAGCTGATATATTATCTCAAGTATTATCTCAAAGCATACCTAATTTAATATCAGATAATTCCTTCCCTGCATGTATTGGAATAAAAATATCTTTATTTTCTGGAAATTCAAACTCTTTATGAAATGCTGTAAATATTTTTATATTACTCATTTTTATATTTTAAAATCTAAAATATTTTTAATAGTTTTATCCATATCCATATATTTATAGTTTGCTAATCTTCAGAAAAAAAATACATTTTTTATTTTTTTACCTTCTTCTTTGTATTTTTCAAGTATTTCCAAATTTTCTTTTGTTTCAACTGGATAAGCTTCTATTTCTCAAACTCAAGGTATTTCTTTACAAATAACAGTTTTGTCTATATTAAAAGTTGAACTCTCTGGATAAAATTTTTTAAATTCTGTAATCCTTGTATATTTGTTGTCATTAGGATAACTTATAACAACTTTTTCTTGAAAAGATTTTTTATCATATGTTTCTAAATTATATAATGTCTTTTTATAATCTAATTCTCAATATTTATAATCAAAAAACTCATCTATCGGTCAAGTAAAGTATAATTTTTCGTAGTTTATCTCATTTATTATATCTTTATAGTCAGTATTTAATAAAATTTTTATACTTTTATTATCAAGCATTTTTTTAAACATTTTTGTATAACCATTCTTTGGTAATCACTGAAACTTATTACTTGGAAAATATCTATTATCTTTACTTATAACAATAGGAACTCTATTAAAAATATCTTGATCAATATCTTCAAATTTCATTTGCCATTGTTTAAGTATATAATTTTTATATACTTTATTTAAAACATATTCGCTTATAAAAGATAATTCATTATTATTTTCTTTATTTGCTTTTTCCTTTAATTCTAAAATTGAAACCTTACTTCAGTAGTCAAAATATTTTAATAAAGTATTTTCAAGTCTTCTAGCTAATTCTAATGGAAATAATAGACTTATAGAATTAAGATTAAAAGGAATCGGTATTAAATTTCAATCAACAAAACATCAAACCTCAGTTTGATAATTTGTAAAATCACTAAATTTATTTACATATTCCCAAACATCATCTAAATCAGTATGAAAAATATGAGGTCAATATTTATGAATTAAAATTCAGTTTTCATCATAATAATCAAAACAATTTCATCAAATATGATTTCTTTTTTCTATTATCAAAACTTGCTCTCATTTTTCAGCTAATTTTTGAGCTAAAACTATTCAAGAGAGTCAAGCTCATACTATTAAGTTTTTAATTTTCATATTTTTAGTTATTATGAATAATATTTTTGTATTAATTTATCTAAATAATTTTTATTGAAGTCTATTCAACAGTTATCTATTACTTCTTTTATTTTTTTCAAATCTATCTCAGGTTCTCCTCATCATTGTTTTATTTTATATATTGCTTTTTTTCAAATAATTTTTTCAAGAGAAATTATTATATCAAATATTGTATAATTTTTAGTATTTGCTATATTTATAGTTTCATTTATAAATAATCAATTATTAATAATATAATCCGAGATTTTAAATAAGTCTTCAACATCAATAATATTTCTTTTCGCATCAGATAAGACTGTAAAAATTTCATCTAATTTAATTCTATTTACAAAATAATTTAATAATGTATTAGGATTTTTTGTGAATCATATAGGATTAGGTATTCTAATTATTAAAAAATTATTGTTTTTATTATTTTTAATTATTTTTTCAGCTTTTATTTTATGTTTTATATATTTTGTTTCTAATGTTTTATCAGTTATACTACATGTACTAAAATATATAAATAATTTATTCTTATTTATATTTAAAATTTCCTTTAAAAGACTAATTTCTCTTTCGAAAAGATTTTTGTCTTGATTCTGAGAATTTGATACTCAAGATGCAAAGATAATAACATTATTATTATCTTTATAAAAAGAGAAAGATTTAGCTATAAGTCAATTTCAGATAATCATTTTTTAATATTTTAATTTAAATAAGTTTATTCATTTTTTCAATAAAAATAAGTACATAGCTAATGTTATAATACTTTCTGTAATAATAACTCAGTAAGCCATTCAATTCGCTGAATATATAATAGTTAAAGGAATAGAAAGGAATAAACTAAATATTGCACTCAATATTAATATTTTTGAAAACTCTTTTTTGTATCCAAAATGTATCATTGTTAATACTCAAAATATATTACTTAATCATATTATTAAAGGTGAAAATGCAAGTATTTTTATAATTATTACACTTTCTAAAAAGTTATTTCAAAAAAGTATTTTTACTATTAAATCAGCTCAAAAGAATAAAATAAGAGATAATAAAAGAGTGAATACGGTAACTAAAATAGTTATTTTTTGTAAAAATGCAATTGTTTTTTCCTTTGATATTTTAAGCTTTTCAGAAATATTTGGGAATATTGCTTGTGAAATAGGTCAAATAAGTCATACAACTGCTCTTACAAGTTTTTCAGCAGTTGAATAATATCAAACAACAGTATTATTTGTAAGTAATCATAATATAAAAGTGGTTGAATTAGTGTAAAGACTTATAAAAATAGTTGATATAAATACATGCCATCATTCAAATAAATAATATTTCATACTTTGAAAACTTGGCAAAATAAATTTAATTTTGAATATTGTAATACTTAATATTAATAATACTATTCATGATAATAAAGAAATAGTTCCATATATTATTGGCAAATATATATAATCAGAAATATTTTTTATTACTAAAAATATTAAAATTAAGCTAATTATTTGAAATATTATTGATATTTTTACTATATATTTCATTTTTTCCATTCATTGATATATCCATAATGGAGAAAAAATTTCTCAAAAAAATGTTAATGATATAAATAAAAAAACTAGATAATTATCATAAAAAATTTTAAAATTAAAAACTAATATCAAATAAATAATAAAAGAGAAAAATCATATAATTAATTTTATAAATATTATATTTGAAAAAATTTCTGAAATTTTTAAATTATTTTCTTTATTATCGGATATTTCTTTGGTGGCACTTAAATTAAAACCATAATTTATAATCAAAATAAAATAACCACAAAAGGCCGTTGCAAAAGCAATAATTCAATATTTTTCGACTCATATTATTCTTAAAACATAAGGTAATGTTATAAGAGGAATTATATATCCAAAAATTTGTAATATTCATAATAATAAAATATTTCAAAATATTATTTTATTATTATGAATTGATTTTTTAATTTTATTTATCATGAAATTTATTAATAAACTACCTCGGGGCAAGCCCACGAGGTATTAAAGTAAAGTGAGCTGATTT
>JAVHPF010000086.1:22838-28132 GCA_036170435.1 Patescibacteria group bacterium | reverse complement strand
TGGGGAATTACTAGAAACCAAGTTAGAGTTCATAATACTATAGATAAAACTATATTTTTTATTATGAAATTCCAGTCATAAGTTATTTTATATTCTTTGAAAAGTAATTTTTCACTAAGTGCGTAAATTATTAACCAACCAATTCATGTTGCAAGCGATGCTCAGGCTACTCAAATCCATTTTATAAGTAGGTAGTTTGTTATCATATTCGCGATAATTGCAATTGTTATTATTTTTACTCTTTCTTTTACTCTTCCTGTTCCACCAAGTATATTGAAATTTATTTGAAGTAAGAAGTTGAAAACTAGAAAAAATATAGAATATTGAAGGATTACTCAAGAATATAAAAATTTTTCTCCAAATAATATATATGAAATAACCGTTCAAAATACGAAAAATAATGTAGAACAAATTATGGCAATAACTGTGAAATATTTAGTAAAAATTTGTTTAATAGTTGAGATTTTATCATATTCTTTATTTCAGTGCATATGAGAAAAAACAGGGAATAGAAAAGCAAATATTGGTCAAATTATCATAAATGGAATTCATATAATACTTAAGTAGTTTGTATAGTAACCGGCATCAGTCATACCAAGCATATATATAATCATTTGCATATCTATTTGGCTTAAAATAGTTGATGCCTGAGATGCTAGTAATATCATCATTGCATATTTAAAGAGAGTTTTAAATAATTCTTTGTCCCATAAAACTAATTCACTCTTTAAATAAGGGAAATAGTATTTTTTGAAGAAGAAAAAAGCAGCAAAAAGTACTCAAATATACATTCATCCAACCCATGCTTCTGAGAAAGTTTTCATATCTCAAATATCGAAAAACCATACTCAAACTACCAAAATTAGTGTAAAAATCATTCTTATTAGTTCAATAATTTTTTGGTAAAATGTATTTTGTATACTTCAAAAAAAAGTTGATATTATTGTGAAGAAATTTTGCCCAAAAAAGAAAAATGCAAACACATATATTATATCTCGAGATTCCTTGTGATGAAAATAATTCAAGGCTAAATAGTCATTTCACCATATTAAAAAGGCTCATATAATTGTACTTGTGATAATTTGGGCTAGCATTGCATAAGTTAGCACTGATTTAGCTTTCACGTAGTCTTTTACAGCTATATATTTAGGTAAAAAATAATTTAAACTTTCAGTTAATCATAAATCATTGAAACTTGAAAGTAGCATAATTAGACTTAGAACTCAGTAAACAATTCAAACTTCTTCTACTGTTAATTCATTTGATATTATTATTTTTACTATATATCAAATTGGGGCTATAATAAAAGAAAATAAATATAACCAAAATCATTTTTTTATAAATTTTTCACTCAAACTTTTGTGTTCGTCTATCATTTTTTTATGCTTTATTATAAATATTCGTGATTATTTTATAAAATTACTAAAAATTTGCAATTTTTATATTATTAAATAAAATATATATAACTTCTTGAAAAAGAAGCTAACAAATAAACTACGAAAAAGAGAGGGCCTTAACCTCTCTTTTTCTTTTTACTCCCTTTTTTAATTATGAGAGTCAAAAAGTATCCTTTAAATAAAGGAACTTTTATCTTTATATCCATAGATATAAATTAACAAATAAACTACACTAACTAAAAAAGTCAGCTATATTAATATATTTATAAAACTTGCTTTTACAAGCTTAAATCTATATTACAAAATTACAAACAAGATTTTTTTGTAATTTATAGTTTTTTTCATATAATCTGCCACAAATACAATTTATAAATAAAAATTTATGACTGCAGAAGAACAAGTAAAAAGTATAATAAAAAATAAAATCAAAGAAAAATACGATTTGGAATTGGGAGATTTTGAATTATCTGTACCACCAAAAGATGAAATGTGAGATTATGCATTTTGAGCATTTAATGTTTCAAAATTGCTTAAAAAAAATCCTATGGAAACAGCTGGAGAACTAAAATCTGTTTTTGAAGAGATTTTAGAATTTACAAAAATAGATGTTGCATGACTTTATCTAAATATATTCATTTCAAAAGATATAATGTCAGTTTATTTTGCTGAAATTTATGCAAATAAAGAACATTTTTGAGAAACTTGAATCGGGAAAAATAAAACAATAGTTGTTGATTATATCTGAGCAAATGTAGGGAAACCGCTTCATATAGGTCATATGTGTACACCAAATCAAGGTCAAGCAATGATAAATACTTATAGAAAACTTGGATACAAAGTTATCTGAGATAATCACTGGGGAGACTGGGGAATTATTTTTGGTAAGTTAATTTATGCCTATAAAAAATGGTGAGATGAAGAGAAATTAGAAGAAAATGCTGTAAATTATCTTTTTGAACTTTATGTCAAAGTTACAAAACAACAAGAAAATTATGATAAATATCTATTTTTTATAAAAGAATTAGAAGAAAAAGAAAATATTAAAATAAAAGATAGATTTAATTTTAATTATAATTCTGTAGATTGTGAAAATATCGAAAAATTAAAAAAATTAGATAATGAATTAGTCAATAATTTTTCAGCTTCTGTAGAAGAACTAAAAACTAAATATCAAATAGAAAATATTTCTGAATTAGCTCATCCTTTTCAAATTACATTAGATATTGGTCTTGAATTTAAAGAGTTATCTATTTGAAATGCTGAATCTATAGAATTATGGCAGAAGTTTACAGCTTATTCTATAAGTTCGGCTCAAGTTGAACTTGATAAATTGCATATCAAGGCTGATTTCAATATTGGGGAAAGCTTTTATGAAGGTCTTAATTTACCTAAATTAGAAGACTATCCTGATTTGAAATATAATATGTCTGATATAGTTGCAGAATTGATTAAATTAAAAGTTGCTAGTCAAAATGAGGATAATTCAGTTTGAGTTGTTTTTGATGAAAAAACAAAAATTCCAAGTTGTATGCTACAAAAAAGAGATGGTACAAAATGATACCTAGCTTCAGATTTGGCTGCTATAAAATATAGAATAGAGAATTGGAATCCAGAAAAAATCATATATTTTGTTGATGTTAGACAACAACTTCATCTAAAACAAGTTTTTGAAACTGCAAAATTGGCAGGATGGTGAGAAAAAACTGAAATGATTCATGCTCATAATTGATTCATTTCTTTGAAAGATTGAGCAATGAGTACAAGAAAATGAAGAATTATTCGTCTTGATGATTTACTTAATGAAGCAGTTTCTAGAGCTAAAAATATAATACTTGAAAAAAGACAAGATTTTTCAGAAACTGAACTTGAAACATTGGCTAATATAATCTGAATTTGAGCCATAAAATACTGATATTTATCAAAAAATAGAACTACAGATGTAGTTTTTGATTGGGATGAATTTATGACTTTTGAAGGAAATTCAGGACCTTATATACAATACGCTTATGTTAGAGCTAGAAATATTTTATCAAAATCTGAAATAGATTTTGATAAAAAAACTTCATATAATTTTGAATTACAAGAAGAAACTTCATTACTTAAAACTATTTTTTCATATAATTCAATTTTAGAAGAAACAGTTAAGTGAAATTTTCCTCATATTTTGGCAGGATATGCTTACGAATTAACTAAAAAATTCAATAGTTTTTATAATAATGTAACAGTACTAAATGAAGAAAATACTGAAATAAAAATAGCTAGATTACAATTAACAGAAATGTTTTCTATTGTACTTAAAGATGCATTTTGACTTCTTGCTATAGAAATGCCAGAAAAAATGTAAAAGCTAAATTTTTAGCTTTTACATTTTAAAAAATAAGAACAAAAAAAGCCGGATATCCGGCAATCAATCTAAAGCAATCAACTAGGTTTTGCCTAGTTAGTTAAGACCTAGTTATCTTAACCTTATAAACATAATCTGGGTAACAGAAGGCTTATAACGATGTTTCTGCAATAGATTTGAGTTATTTTTCATTAAATTAAGAACAATAAATCAAATCTACTTATCATGTTTTAGTTTCTCCCTTATTGCTAAGGGATCAAGCTAATAAACTTGTTTATCTTCTGAGATTTTTATGTGAGTCTTTGGTCTATGCCGGTACTCTCATCTCATAAATAAATTTGTTTGAAAACTAATTTTTACTTTCAATATTAAGCGAGAAATGAACAAAAGTCCAATAACTCACTTTTAAATATAAAGATAAAAAAAGTTAGTCTTCGGAGTATATGTATTTTTTAAAAATAGTCAAGTTTTAATTATGGTTGATTACAATAATTTTGCGAAAACATTCTCTGTATCAAGAGAAAATATGAAGTGGGAAGAAATAGAATATTTCCTTTTAAATTACGATTTGGAAGCCAAATCTATTTTAGATATTTGATGTGGAAATGGAAGATTTTTGTCTGCCATGAAATCAAAAAAGATAAATTTTTCTTCATATTTAGGACTCGATTTATCTGTATGACTTTTAGAAGAAGCTTCAAAATTACATATAGGATTTGAATTTTTAAATTTAAATATGATTGATTTGGATAAAATAGAATCTAAATATGATGCAATTTTCTTTATTGCTTCTTTTCATCACTTGCAAACACTTGAAGATAGAATAGAAGTTTTGAAAAAAGCGAAGAATTTATTATCGCAAGATTGAAAAATATTTTTCACAAATTGGAATTTAATAGGACAAGAAAGGTATAAAAAATCTGAAATCATAGATTCTGTAAATGAATTTTGAAGTATAGATTTTGATATAAAAATTTGAGAATTTACTAGATATTATCATGGATTTACTATTTTGGAACTTGAATATTTATTTAAAGAAGCATGATTTAAAATTATAGAAAATAGAGTATTTGATAATGAGAGAAATATTATAAGTATAGTGAAATAAAACCCCTCGCCTCGTTCCTCGGCACTCCCCTTGGGAAGGGGAGAAATAGAACAAAATATTTTCATTTATTAATTTCTTCCCTTTTCAAGGGAAGTCCCCAAAGGGGGATGGGTTATATAATAAAAAAACTCCATAATTTCTGGAGTTTTTTTATTGTTATTATTTTCTTAATTCTAATTTTGCTAGAACTTCTTCGTATTTTTCAGTATTTGTTTTCTTTAAGTAGTTAAGAAGTTTTCTTCTTTTTGCTACCATAAGCATAATACCTCTTCTTGAGTGGTTATCTTTTTTATGTTCATCTAAGTGAAGTTTTAGGTTTTCTATTTTAGCAGTAAATATTGCTATTTGTACTTCTGTAGACCCAGTATCTTTTGCGTCTCTTGCGAAACTAGCTATAACAGCTTTCTTTTCAGTTCTTTGCATATTGCAGTAATTTTAAAAAATA
>JAVHPF010000086.1:0-22738 GCA_036170435.1 Patescibacteria group bacterium | reverse complement strand
AGCTATAACAGCTTTCTTTTCAGTTCTTTGCATATTGCAGTAATTTTAAAAAATATAAATTAAAACCAGAAATTACACCAGTTTTTTCTTAAAGCAAAGGGATTATATTTACAAAATTCCCAAAATCAAAAAAAAATATATTTTTCTTGTAAATCTCAAAAAAATGGATATAAAAAAGGGGCTAAAAATGAAATTCAGATAATAACAATTAGACAATTAAATACAAATCAAATGATTAATAAAAACTTAAAAATATTAAAAACATATTTAGAGAAATTTGCAAAAATATTTGATAAATATCCAAGAGAGTACTTCGCTTTCTTATTTTTCTTGATGTTTGGATTATTTCTTATATACAAAGTATTTGATTATACGGTATTGAATTATGATTTTTATAAATCTATGGCAGATAGACAACAAAAATCAGAAACAGCAATTCCTGTAACAAGATGAAATATTTATTCAAATAATGATATGTGAAAGGTTTTAGCAACTTCAGTTGATTTAGATGATCTTGCTATAGACCCAAAACAAGTTTGAGATAAGGCAAAATTAAAAGTTTTTTTAACTGACATTGTTTATAAACAAACTTGTTATTTGAAAACAGAAAAATCTTGTGTTAATGATTTATCTAAATTTCTACATGTTTTAGAATTAGTAGATTTTAAATTTGAAGAGCCTTATGTAAAATGACTTATAGCTACAAAATTAGAGAATGATATAAATAAGAAAAAATTAACAAATTTACTTATTTCAGATACTCTTCCACCAGATCAAATAGATAAAATTAAAGCTCTTAATTTACCTTGAATTTATATTAATTGAGTTAATCTATATGCAAATCCAGAAGAAGTAAAAGACCAAGCTTCAGAATGAGAATCTATTGCAAAAATTTTATGAGATGATAAAGATAAAATAACTTATTTACTTAGGAAAAGAGAGATTAGATTTGTTCCAATAATTTCAAAACTTTCTATATCTTTATATGATGAAATAAATAAAAAAATATTTGACGAAAAAGAAAATATAAAAAGATGAATTTTAGAAGAAGCTAATTCAATAGGAAATTTTATTATTTTGACACCAACTCCCCAAAGATTTTATCCAGAAAGATCTTTAGCTGCGCAACTTTTATGATTTTTGGATAATTCTTGAATAGGGCATTATGGAATAGAGTGATATTTTAATGATATGCTTAAATGAAAACAATGAAGTGTTACAACTAGAAAAGATACAATGTGAAGAGTTATAGATCCATCAAATCTTAAAGAAGAAGATATTCCTGTAGATTGAGCGAGTATAAGTCTTACAATAGATAGAAATATACAAAAAAAAGCTGAAGAAGAACTAGAAAAATGAGTAAATGAGTTTAGAGCAAATAAATGAAGTGTTACTATAATGAATCCAAAAACCTGAGAAATTCTCGCAATGGCATCATATCCTAGTTTTGATCCAAATGAGCCAGGAGATGTTTATGAAATAGAAAAAGTAACTTATGCTAAATATCCAAATCCTTGAATTGATTTGCTAGGGAAAACAGTTTTGGTAGAAGATTCAGAAAAATGAGATGAACTACTTTATAATAATAAAAAAATAAAATTAAGATTAGCTACAAGAGAAGAATCAGCAAATCCTGCACTTGTTAGATATAAATATGTAAATGATTATGGAGCTTGAGTATATCTAAATGATACTATCCAAAATCTTTATGAACCAGGTTCTATTATGAAACCAGTTACAGTTTCAGCTTGAATTGATTCATGAGAAATTAGAAGATATGATTTATATAATGATCCAGGTTATGCAGAAGTTTGAGATTTTAAAATTAAAAATGTATCAAATAATTGTATATGACTTAAAACTTTTCAAAATGCACTAAATTTTTCTTGTAATGTATGAATGTTGAAAATAGCAGATAAAATGTGAAAATCACTTTTTTCAAAATATTTATATGATTTTGGTTTTTGAAAATTAACTTGAATAAATCTAGAATGAGAAAGATTTGGACAAATTCAACCATATGAAAAATGGTCAAGAGCTCAACTTTTTACTACATCATTTGGGCAAGGTATAGTTACAACTCCACTGCAAATGGCACGAGCATATAGTACTATAGCTAACTGATGAATAT
Source organism: Patescibacteria group bacterium (assembly GCA_036170435.1). Classification (GTDB taxonomy): domain Bacteria; phylum Patescibacteriota; class Gracilibacteria; order BD1-5; family UBA6164; genus JAQVPN01. Next base: position 20,607 of record JAVHPF010000086.1, on the reverse strand, counting down.
ATATGCAACCATATATTGTAAAATCTATAACTTTTGATGATGGAAGAGTTGTTGAAAATAAAGCAAATCCAGTTCAAAGAGTAATAAAAGAATCTACAGCAAAAATTGTTACAGATATGCTTGCAGAATGATGAAGAATATGATTTGCAAAAGCTGGATGAGTTCCAGGTTATAATATTTGTGGTAAAACAGGAACTTCACAAATCGCCTATAAATGAAAATATGAAGCTTGAGTTGCTACAACTGTTTGATCTTATGCAGGCTTCGCCCCAGCTGAAGATCCAAGGTTTGTTATAATTGTAAAATTAGAAAGACCAAGAACTAGTCCATATTGAGAAGCTACTTCTTCAAAAATTTTCTGAAGAATCTCATCTTATATACTTGATTATTATGCAGTACCTAAAAATGAAAGTTTAATAAAAGCTAAAACAAAATAAAAAAATATTTCCGCAAATGCGGAAATATTTTTTTATTTTGTTTTTAACTAAAAATCTTTTACTAAATATGGAACTTGTCTATTTGCATTTCAAGTAGTTCAAGTTAAAGTCTGGTTATTTGCTACGAAACTTGTACCAGAACCTATAAGTGTATCAGGACATTTACTAGGAGTTGTACAAGAATTTTTATCAAAATCTCAAACTATATATGATTTATAAGTATCTTTATCGGTATCTTTTATAGTTGTTGCCAAATTATAGTAAGATGAAGATATTCATTGTTTATTCCAAGATCAAGTTGAATTTACACTTGCATATACAGCGTATACATATCTACCAATTCATTTTTCTATTAATTTACTTCAATCAGTTAATTTTACATCTCAAAGTTCTGGATCATATAAATCTTTAGATAAGAATTTTTTATTAAATTCATCAGTTAAACCTATTTCTCATTTTGCTCATATTTGATTTGCAGATCAAGATTCATAAACTATTCCTCCGCCTCATCAAATAGTAGCTCAACTTAATTCTTTTCAATTATATGTTACAGTAAGTGTATTTGTTGGCAATGCTGTAGCTCAAGTTGTGTATCAAAAAGCAGAATTTGCTCATGACAACATTGGCATAGGATAGTAATTATTTGTTGATTTAAAATTTTGTAATCAGCTTTCTATAGTTGATAAATCAGATATTTTTCTTGATGATATTGCTTTATCAGTAGCTCATCAAAAACTTTGGTAGGCAACAACAGATATTATTGCTAGGATTGTAATAACAACTAGTAATTCAACTAGAGTAAAGGCATTTTTATTTATTTTTTGCATAGTTTCTTAAATAAATATTAAAAAAATAATAGACAAGACTAAGTTTAATAAAACTTATTTAAAAGTAAAGAGAAAAAATAAAATTTAGTCCTTGAAAAAACTGAGTTAAACTTTATAATGCAATTAAATAAAATCTAAAAACAAAAATATGATAGAAATAAATAATTCTAATTCAGAAATAGAAAATATAAAAGATATAGTTGTTGATTATTCAAAAATAGATGAAAAAGTAGAAAAGATAATTAAGCTAGCTACTTCTTATATGGGTGATTTAGATGAAACATATATAAAGAAGCATATTTTAAGAGCCTATGAACTTGCAAAAAAAGCGCATCATGGGCAATTTAGAAAATCAGGAGAACCATATATAAGTCATCCTGTAGAGTCTGCTATGATTTCTCTTTCTATAAAACCAGATTTGGTGACTATAGAATCTTGTTTACTTCATGATGTTATAGAAGATACAGATTATACTTATGAAGATATAAAAGCTATTTTTGGTTCTGATGTTGCTCATGTTTGTGAATGAGTAGAAAAGGTTTCAAAAGTAAAATATAGATGAGAAGAAAGAAATGTTTGAAGTCTTAGAAAAATGTTTTTAGCAATGGCTGAAGATATTAGAGTAATTTTCGTAAAATTATCTGATAGACTTCATAATATGAGGACTTTGAAGCATCATTCAAGTAAAGAAAAAAGAGATAGAATAGCTCTTGAAACTTTAAATATTTATATTCCTATTGCTGATAGACTTGGGCTTTTTGGTATAAAAAATGCTCTTGAAGAAGAATGTTTTAAAGTTCTTGAACCAAATGAATATAAGAAAATTAAACAAGAATTAGCTGAATTAAAAGCTTGAGAAGTAGATTTTAGAAAAAATGCTAAACAAGAAATAGGGGATTTACTTAAAAAATATGGAATAAAATATGAAATAGACTTTAGGGTAAAATCTATTTATTCTATTTATATGAAAATGAAGAATAAATGATTTGATTCTGTAAAAGATTTATATGATATTTTCGGTATAAGAATAATAGTTGAGGATGTTGAAACTTGTTATAGAACTCTTTGAGTAATTCATAGTAATTGGACACCAATTCCTAAAAAATTCAAAGATTATATAGCCTTACCTAAACCAAATTGATATAAAAGTTTGCATACTACAATTATAGGTTTAATAAAAAATTATAGACAACAGGCTACAGAAATTCAAATTAGGACTCGTAAAATGCATGAACAAGCAGAAATTTGAATTGCTGCACATTTCGAATATAAGGAAAATTGAAGTATAATTGCAACTGATATAGATTGGGTTAAGGAGATTAAAGATGCGGTTGAAAATCTAGGAAACTCAGATTTTATGGATTCTATGAACATAGATGTTTTTAGGGATAGAATTTTTCTTCTTACTCCTAAATGAGATACAAAAGACATGCCAGCAAAATCTACTCCAATAGATTTTGCTTATGAACTTCATTCTGAATTATGAAATCATATAATGCTTGCAAAGGTAAATGGTAAAGCTGTTACTCTCGATAAAGAATTAAGAAATTGAGATGTAGTAGAAATAATTACAGATAAAACAAGAAAAGCAAATCCTCTTCGGTTGTCTTTTGTTAGAACTACAAAAGCAAGAAATGCTATAAAATCATTTCTAAAAAAAGAAAATAAAGATCTTCACAGAGATAGAGGGAAAGAAATTCTTAATAAATATCTAGAAAGGGCTTGACTTGAAACACTTGATAAAGAATTATCATTGCTTAGAATTATAGATGGTAAAGAACATACTTTAGAAGAAAGATATGCTATTTTAGAACAACTGGGAAATTTTAGTCAAACCCCTGCGAATTTAGTAAGAAGAATAATAAAAGTAAGAAAAAAATCTGAAGTAAAAGATAAATTATGAAATATTACTGTTTCAGAAATACAGGATGTTTCTAAAGTAATTGTTTGAGGAGAAAAGGATATTCCTTATATAATATCTCATTGTTGTGAACCAAAATCTTGAGATAAAATAGTAGCTCATATTAATCGCAAATGACTTATCTCTGTTCATAAAAGAGATTGTAAAGCTGTTTCTAAATTATCAAAAGAAAGACTTATTTCAGCTTATTTTGAATGAGAACAAGAAGAAAATATAATTGTAAAAATTCACTTTTTATTTGCAAATAAAATATGAGTTTTGAAATCTCTTAGTGAAATACTTTTTTCTATGAATGTTAATGTAATAGAAATGAGTTCTTGAAAAAGTTGATATGACGAAGCTTTTATTGATTTTACAGCAGAATTTCCAGATTATGATTATTTACTTGTTGATAGATTTATTGATAGAGTAAAATTGAAAATGAAAGAAACTTTGAAAAGTGTAGAAATAAAGAAAGTAGAAAATTAAAAAAAAAGAGTCGGACCGAAGAGGTCCGACTTTATTGTGCGTTATCGTAGGATGTTACCCAGATAAGCGCTCCTGTTGCAAACGGTGTTGTTGCAACGAAAAATGATTTTTGTGTGAACTTCACGATTTTACCTTTGAATTCGCCGTTTTCGATGATTTCCGCTGTACCGATATTGTAGCCATCTTTTACTGAAGCTGTTTTTACAACGGCCGCATAGTGAGTGGCATCTTTATCATCAGCCCATTCTTTGCATGAATCGAAATTCAATACTTTTGCCGAAGCACCGCTAGCCATAATTCCCATAAACATAAGTCCAAGCAGAACTTTTTTCATTTTTGTTTTCTCACTTTCTAGTGTATTTACTCTCTCGAGTGAAATATTTATAATAATAAAATTTATTTTGTCAAAGTTTTTATTTTAGATAAATATAAAAGCCAAGCGAAGCTTGACTTTAGTCTATTTCTATAGTTACTTTCTTCAGATTAACTTTTTGAATAAGGCTAATTAAAGATAAAGTATTGTTTTTTATAAAACCTATAGAATTTTTTAAGAAGATATCATTAACAATGTGTGTATTTGAAAGGTATAAAGTTTTTTCACCAACAACCTGGATGTTTAATCCTGTAATTTTTTTGTTAGCTTTTTTTAAACCTTTAAGTCTATTTTTTATTAACTCTATTAAATAATCTTCTTCAAGAGGTAAAATTGAAATAGGTTTTAGTTTTTCAAAATTATCTATTAGATATAAATCAACACTATTAGAATCTTCATTTTTATATGTTAGAAATCCAATATGTATTAATTCGTCACTTTTCCCAATATTCCCAAGACTAATCTTTTTATATTGCATTTGCTATCCCTTTGTTTGTATTTTTTGTTGTCTTCTCTCTTTTTGTTCCAAATAAACAATATTCCAATTTAGAATATCGTCCAATTCATGAATGGACTCAAGTTTATATTTATGATTTGGATAAACGACAGCTTCAAATTTATCACCTATTTTATACACTACTTTTTTATATGATGGTTTTGTTCCCTTCTTTTTTCGGTTTTCGTCAGTCTTTTTTTCAAAAGTTATTGTTCCACCTTCAATTACTTCCAACTTTAGAGCTCTCATTCCAAATGCGTAAAAGTGATCAGAAATCCTTTTACCTATAATTTTGACTTTTACCATTATATTTCCTTTGTTTGTGTTTTTAAATTTATATATAAAAAATACTTAAAGTCAAAGAAATGTTTTCCAAAAAATAAATTTCACATCTTCCAAAAAATCATTATCCTAGGGAAAAATTAATTTTTAAGATGAAAGAATGTTAAATCCTGCACAAACTGATGCTAAAAATACTGTTGAATGACCACTTCTGATTATAGCTGGAGCTGGTAGTTGAAAAACTGCGACTTTGACTGCTAGAGTGGAATATATGATAAAAGAAAAACAAATTCCGATTTCAAATATCCTTTGTGTTACCTTCACAAATAAGGCAGCAAAAGAGATGAAACATAGAATTGCTAGAACTTTGGGAATAAGTTTTACTGGAAATCCTTATAAAGATAAATGAATGCCTTTGATTGGGACTTTCCACTCGATTTGACTTATGTTTTTGAAGGAAAATATAGAAAGTCTTGGTTATAAAAAAGACTTTGTAATCTATGATGAATCTGACAAAATCAGTGTGATAAAAAATATAGCAAAAGAAGAATTAAATTTGGATGAAAAAATGTATCCAGCGAGACAAATTGCTTACAATATTTCAGCGGCTAAAAACTCTCTTATTAGTCCAAGTGCTTATAATTCTTATGTAGATTCAAAATTCAAAGAAATAGTTGGAGAAGTTTATAAAAGATATGAACAAAAAATGCTTAGAAATAATGCACTAGATTTTGATGATATTTTGATTAAAACTTTGTCTTTATTAAAAAATCCTGAAATTCTAGATGCTTATCAAGAAAAATACAAATATATAATGGTTGATGAGTATCAAGATACAAATGCTCCACAATATGAAATTGTTAGACTTTTGGCTTCAAAGTATAGAAATCTAGCAGTAGTTTGAGATGATTGGCAATCAATTTATTCTTGGAGATGAGCTGATATGAGAAATATCATAAATTTCAAAAAAGATTATCCAGAAGCGAAAGTAGTGAAACTTGAGCAAAATTATAGGTCTACAAAAGTTATAATTGAGGCTGCTAATAAAATTATTAAAAATAATAAAACTGCGCTAGATAAAACTCTTTGGACAGATAATATGCAGGGAGAAAAAATAGTTTTTATAGAATCTCCAGATGATAGAATTGAAGCTTCAACTATTGCAAAAATTATCAAAGAAAAATGACATCCGTACAAAAAAAATCTTATTTTGTATCGTACAAATGGGCAATCAAGAAATATAGAAGAGGCTTTGCTTAGGGAAGTAATTCCTTATAAAGTTATATGATGATTGAAGTTTTATGAGAGAAAAGAAATCAAGGATTTACTTGCATATTTGAGACTAATTCACAATCCTGATGATATAGTTGCAACAAAAAGAATAATAAATGTACCAAGTAGAAAAATTTGAGACAAAACTACAGAAGTTCTTGATATGTATAGAGAGAATTTCAATCTAAATTATGTACAAATAATATCAAATATAGCTGAAGTTGAAGAATTAAATAATTGAGCAAAGAGATCTTTGGCATGATTTTATGAAATTTATTCATCACTTTTTGAAAGTTCAAAAACTCAAGTAGTTTGAGAACTTATAGACTCTATTGTTAGAAAAATTTGATATGAAGATTATTTGAAAGAAGAATATTCAAAAGAGGAAAAAGAAGGGAAATTAGACAATATTGCCGAACTTATAAACCTAGCTTCAGCTTATAATGGAATGGAGCGAAGAGAATCACTTTCAAATTTCTTGGATGATATCGCTCTAATTACTGATATGGATAAAATAGATGAAGAAGAGGATTTTGTTACTCTTATGACAATCCATACTTCAAAATGACTAGAGTCAGACAGAGTTTTTGTAATGTGACTTGAAGAGGGATTATTCCCACATATGAGAAGTATAAATTCACCACGAGAATTAGAAGAAGAAAGAAGATTAATGTATGTTGCGATGACAAGAGCAAGGGATGAATTGTATATTACTAGAGCTCGCGAGAGATTTACTTTTGGTAATTATATTTCTAATCCGATTTCTAGATTTATGGCTGAAATTCCAGCTGAATTAATAGAAAATTATAAATTCGAAACTAAAAATAATTATTTCTCAAATTCTTCTTTTTCTCAAGACTTTACTTCATCTGGGATTGATATTTCAACACCAAAATTGAAACCAAAAGCTGATAATGATATAAGTGATTTTTCTATTTGAACCAGATTAGAGCATCCAAAATTTTGAATTTGAGTGATAACTAGTCTATCTTGAGAATTAGCTGAAATTGCATTTTCTGGGCATTGAATCAAAAAGATGAATGTGAAAATAGCTCCGGTGAAGAAAATATAAAAGAAATAGCTAAAAAAACTTTACATTTAGAAAAAATCTATATAATGCTATGGCAATTATTGATACTGGTGTCGAGTAAGAATTAGGTAGTTTACTTATTGGTATCGCATAAATCAAAGAAAAAAATTTTAATTTATTATTATATATAACTATGTTAGCTGTTATAGAATTAGGTGGTAATCAATTTACTGTTCAAGTTGGTGATGTAATCGAAGTAAAACATCAAGATGTTTCTGTAGACTCTGTTATGACTCTTAAAGCATTACTTATTTCTGATACTGAAGGGAAAAATGTACAAGTTGGTACTCCAGTTTTAGAAAATTCAAAAGTTGAATTAAAAGTTTTAGATCAATTTAAAGGTGAAAAAGTAAGAGTTTTTAAAATGAAATCTAAAAAAAGATATACTAGAAATAAAGGTTTTAGACCTGAAGTTACTGAGTTAGAAGTTTTAAGTATAGCGTAATTATAAAAAAAGGAGAGAAGGGGTTTATTGAAAAATAAAAACCCGCTCTCTTTTTTAAATCCAAAAATAGGGATGCCTATTTTATCATCTCAAATTTAGCATTTTCTAAAATCTTATGACTAAATTTGAAATGATATTTAGTTTCTAATTTAACAAAGTGGTATCAAAAGTAAATCTAAAAGCTCGTATAGAAAGACATTCTAGAGTTTTGAAAAATAGTATAAAAGATATTCATCCATTTAGAGCATTTTATCATAGATTAAATTATAATATAGTTTTTATAATTATAGTTTTTCTTCTTCCTGTATATCCTATGTTTGCGAACTTTTTTTATGATACAAACATAGATTTTTACAGAACAAATATAGATGAATCTTCAATCATCGACTCATATAATATTAGTGATTCAACTAATAATTTATGAGATTTAACACTTACTGAAAACGCATATTTATCACTGAATTCAATGAATACAGATCATTCAAGAGATGTATCAGGAGTTTCACAAGTTATTAAATATGAGGTACAATCAGGTGATTCTATTTGAAGTATAGCGGATGATTTTTGAATTGATAGTAATAGTATAATTTGGGCAAATAATCTTAAATCAAATTCTGTTATTCATCCTTGAGATACTTTAAAAATTCCACCAGTTTCAGGTATAATTCATAGAGTAGAAAAAGGTGAAACACTTGATAGATTAGCTTCTTACTATTGAGTTTCAAAACAAGATATAATGACTCAAAACTCATTATCTTGAGAAAATTTGCAAATATGGGAAACTCTTATAATTCCTTGAGCAGTTAAAAAAGTAATAAAAGTAGAAAGCCCAGTTATTGCTAAAAGTGATAAAAAAATAAGTAAAAATGATAGATTAGTAGCAAAATCTACGTCAAAAAATCCAAAAATAGTATCATCTAAAACAAGTAAAAAAACATCAAATAAATTATTATTGGCACCATCTAGTGGTTCGAATAAATTTGTAAAATGATATTGTACCCGGTTTGTTGCACAATATAAGAACGTAACTTGGAGATGAAATGCTGGTTCTTGGTATGGAAATGCTGCAGCTCAATGAGTGCCAGTTTGAAAATCAGCGCAAGTTTGATCTATCGTTGTATTTAATTGAGCTTGATATAATTCTTACTATGGACATGTTTGAATTGTAGTTGGTGATGATGGATGAAATATTATAGTAAAAGATATGAACTACCGTTCATTTTGAGAAGTTACTACAAGAAAAGTCCCAAAATCAAGTAGAGCAATAAGATGATATATATATGCTAATTAAAAAAATAAGTTTCCAAATTTGGAAACTTATTTTTTACTATATTTGTAATTTTAGATAAAATTTATAAAATAGGGGAAACAGAAATCCCCCTGTCATAAATGACATCCCCCTTAGTAAGGGGGACAAAAATTTTTAAAGTCCCCCTTATTAAGGGGATGGCTTGTAAAGCCGGGGGATTTTTTTAAACTATAATTATCAAATAATGATTTATTTATTTACTTGAAATAGTAGCTATTTGCTTGAAAAAAAAGTAAAATCTTGGAAAAATGCATTTATAGATAAATTTTGAGATTTCAATTTATTACATATTAGAGATTTAGCTTGAATTAGTCAGGATTTTTTAGCTGAAAATTTATTATCAAGTCCTTTCTTGGGAGATAAAAAACTTGTTATAATAGAAGATTTTTTTAAAAAAGCTAAAAAATCAGATGAAAATGATAATGAGGAAGATCTTGGAAACTTAAATGATTTTTTTCTTTGAATAATGCCTAGAGTACCAGATAATACAATACTTGTTTTAACTTCAACTAGTATATTAAAGGCTTCAAAAATATATAAGTATATTCGCGAATTTGGGAAAATAGAAGAATTTGATATAAAAGATGATATAGATTTAAAAGAGAATTTAGCTAAAATTTATCCAAATTCTATAGATTCCAGAGCTCTAGATTTGATTATTTCATATAAAGCTTGAGATATATATAAAATAGTAAATGAAATAGATAAACTTCATATTACAAATGATTTCATAGATTCAAAAATAATAGAAAATTTTGTTATTCCAGAACTAGAACAAAATATTTTTCCACTTATTGATGATTTCTTGAATCTAAGAAAAAACCAATTTTTTGCGAAATTAGATACAATATTACAAAGAAATTCGTATTTTCAATTTTACTGGAGTTTTCTTTCTAATTTAAGATTTTATGTTTATGTTTATAAATTGAAATCTGATTGATATGCGTCGAGAAAAATAGTAGAAGATTTATGACTTGGAAATAGATGATTTCTGGTAGACAAAAATTATGCAGTAAAGTCAGAAAAATTATTTGAAGTTTTTGAAAATATCGTGGAGCTTGACCTGCAAATGAAATCTTGAGATTTTGTAGGTTCTGCTGAAGAAGATTTCAAGTTTGAACTTGAAAAAGTGTTACTTAATTATTTTGATTAAGAGAAGATTATTGTCTTCTCTTTTTTCTGTTTGACAATTACTATAATATCATTATATATAATCTAAGTATATTATTAGTAGCTGGGAAAATTGTTTTTTGGCGAAAGAATATGCGAAAACACATACAAAGGATTTATTATGAAAGCGTTGTTTACAAGAACAATCGGAAAACTGTTTGGTGCATCTAATGTACCACTTTACATTGATAGTGATACAAAACATGAAATCTACCCAAATAAATGGCGGATTGAAAATGGCGAAATGGAAGTTTCTCATATCGTGTTAACGGACAAATATCCTGATGCTAAAATTCTTGTTGAGTATTTCAACTTGGACCCGGCAAAAGTTGTTTTCTTCGTGAGAACTAACAAGGTTTATATTCCATACTCAAATCCTATCGCTATTTTGAATGATATGGATGAATTTGCTGGTGCAATATTTATCGACCCCCAAAATGGTATGTCGTTTGACACATACCTTTATAATGTTTCTTTACCAGTTGATGTATACTCTTATGGTAGAGATATGTCAGATGTTGAATTTTTTGGGAGAAGAACTTCAGGGATTAGAAGATCTGAATTAAACTCAATTTTCCATTCTCTTCCAACTGAGATTTGTCTTTTACAAGTTATTTTTGGAACTGGAACACGGGAAATTCCTACAAATCTTGTAAAATATCTTTCAAAATTAGATATTACGGATAAAAATAGTTCGATTTTCTATTCTCTTATTTATGCCGATAAAAGTTTTCGTGAGAATTTGAAAAATTTTTCTAAAGAATATGGGACATTAATACTTATAGCACGGCATCTTCTACTAGAACATAGACAAGGCGAATTTATAAAGATTATTTATGAAACTTGTGACTTATTTTCAATAAAATTTCCTGAATTTGCTAAAATCTGGGAAATGGAGAAAAAGAGAGATGACTTTACTATAAAGAATGATTTAGCTAATTGGTTCAAATACAATTTGCTTTATTCTACAGTTTCTAGCGAAGGGAAAAACTCTACTATTGAAAATCCTTTTCATTATTTTCTACTAGCGTTGCTTGAATTACATTTCTATTTTCTAAAATCTATGGAAGATGGAATATTTGATTTTTCTAAAAAGTACGTAGGACCTCATTTTGGTAATGATATTTCAAGAAAAAATGCTATCCAGCAGTTTTTTACGATTACTCATATCCTTGATGAAATTGACGATGATAAAAAAATTTCATTCGTTAATATGTCATCATTAAAGCTGATTAAAGATCAAATTGAGATTGATTGCGATTTAGTTATCGTTAAACTGCCGGTCATTGATTCAGAAAATAAAGAAATTAATGATAAACTAAGAAAAAAAGCGGAAGAGTTTTTTTCTATAGAATTAGAAGTCCTAGGAATTGATGCTAAAGTGTACTTTTTCTAAAACCGATTTCCGACCAATTTTTGGTCGGATTTTTTTATTGACTAATTTAGCAAAAATAGTATAAATATATCTTATTTTTTGTAAAATTTTTGACTTATTTTAAAATAAAAGTAGAATAAGTATAACTTTTCTTACTTGTAAGAAAATGTTAAGCCTTAAATTTATGGGATTTATATAGTAGTATTTAAGTCCCATAAATAAATATTTAATAAAAAAATATATGGAAAATAAAAAATGTAAAATGAAACTTCACTGAACTACAACTGTTTGACCTAAAGGACAAGTTGTTATTCCAAAAGAAGTAAGAGACCTTTTAAATATAAAACCAGGTGATAGTATAACAATAATTACAAAAGATAATAAAGCTATTGCTATGATAAAAAATGAGGATATAAAAGATTTCTTTGATTTTGTAAAAAGTGAGGGAATAGAATTAGAATAGTAATAGAAAGTCCCCCTTATCAAGGGGGATGCCTAAAAGGCAGGGGGATTTTTAAAATAATTTTTAACAAAATACAACATGAAAAAAATAATATGAATTTTAACATTATCTACTTTAATACTTAGTTCTTGTTGAAGTACAGCAGTTGTAGAACAAGCTCCAGTAGTGGATAAAAAATATGCGAAAATTGAAACAATTGCATTATCTAATTTCGCAGAAGAATTGAAATTGACTTGAAAAATTGCAGCCAGTAAAGAAACTGTAATTTCAGCTCAAATTTGATGATCTATAAAACAAGTAAATTATAAAGTTTGAGATAGAGTAAATGCTTGAGATGTTTTGGCTGTTGTTGATGACAAAGCAAATGGACTTTCTGTAAATCTGCAAAATGCTGCAAATTCTTATGCTAATGTATCTGATATTTACGCTCTTACAAAAGAAAGTATTTTAAAAGATTTAGATTCAGCTAAATTACAACTTCAAAATGCTATAACATCTAGAGATAATACATATAAAACAACTGATGAACAACTAAAATTGGCAAATACTCAGCTTGATAATGTAAATACTACAGATAAAAATACTAAAGATACTTCTAGTATTGCAATAGATTTATCAAAAAAATCTTTGGAAACAGCTAAGATAAACTTATCTAATTTTGAAAAAAATTACTCTGAAACGATTTCTTCGCTTAATACTAAAAATAAAAATTTATTAAAAAATATAGATTCTAGTATAAATTCTAGTTTAACTTCAATAGACTCAGCACTTACTTATGCAGATACTATTTTATGAGTAAGTTCAGAAAATAGATATTTGAATGACTCTTATGAAGTTTACTTATGAGCAAAAGATACTTCAACTAAAACAAAAGCTGAAACTGATTATACTGCAGCTAGAAATTATTATAATAAATTAAATTCTTCTAATGATGATACTTTGACTCAATTGGATAATTTAAAAGCTTTGGCTGATAAAACAGTGACATTATATAATGATTTAGTAAAAGTTACGGATAATTCTATAGTTTCATCTTCTTTTAATGATGCTACATTATCTGCTATGAAGGGAAGTATAAAAGCTAATCAATCAACTATTCTTTGAGTTAGATCATCTGCTATAAGTTTGCAAAGTTCACAAGATGATTTAGCATCGACTATATCAAGTACAAAAACTAGTTTAGAAACACAAAGAAATTCTCTTAATCAAGCTATTATTATAGCAGAAACTAGTTTACAAAATACTTTAAGTTCTACAAATACTAATTTAGATAGCATTTCTGGTAATAAAACTCTTTTACAAAATCAATTACAAAGCACTATAGCTACTATAAAATCTTCAAGAGATGCCGTAGATAATGCTGTTAAAATAGCAGAAAATGCTTATAATTCTACTGCATCGAAACTTGATGCTAGTCTTGCTTCTACAAAAAATCAACTTGATTCAAGTGCTGGACAAAGAAATCAAGTATTACAACAAATAGATAATACTCTTATAAAAGCTCCATTTTCTGGAGTAATTACTGCAAAAAATATAGAAATTGGACAAATGCTATGAGCTGGAACTCCAGCATTTTCTATATCAAATGAAAATTCTCAAATTGTTAAATTAGACTTAAATTCTGATAATATTAAATTTGTTAGACTTGGACAAGAAGTAATTATTTCTAAATCTGGGAAAGAAATAAAATGAAATGTAAGTTTAGTTTCAGCTTCTGCAGATTCTGTTACAAGAATGTATAGACTTGAAGTTAGTTTTGATTTTACGAAATTCCAAAATGTAGTTTTGGGTGATTATGTAGATGTGTTTATGAAAAAAGATACTGGTGCTGAAAAAAATTTAATAGTTATTCCGTTTACGGCTTTAATTACTTCAAGTACTTGAGATTTCTCAGTTTACAAAGTTTGAAGTGGAAGTGTACTTTCTTCTCAAAATATTAAAATTTGAGCATCAAATTCTCATGAAGTAGTAGTTACTGATTGATTAAAAGTTTGAGATAAAATAGTAACAGAAGGAACTTTGAATTTGAGTGAAGGTGATACTGTACAAGAATAATTTTTTTATAAAAAATATATGACAAATAAAATAGAATCAAAATATCTACGAGCTTTAGAATATGATAAAAACCTTGATAAATCTTGGTATGCTTTTTTCATTGATAGAACTAGATTTACTATACTAATTATTATGATGATAGTGGTTGCGGGTTATTTATGACTAAAAAGCTTGCCACTTGAATCAAATCCAGAAATAAATATCTGAATTGCTTCTATTATTGTTACTTTGCCTTGAGCAAGTCCAGAAAGTATGGAGGATTTAGTGACTAAAAAAATAGAAAAAGAAGTAGCAAAAATAGATTGAATAGATACTATTACATCTACTTCTCAAAACTCAGTTTCAGCTATTACTGTACAGTTTAAATCAAATGTTAATACAACTGAAGCTGTTAGAGATATGAAAGATAAAGTAGATGCCGTAAAATCTCAATTACCAAGTGATGCTAAAGATCCAATTGTAAAAGAATTTTCTTTTTCCGATACTCCTATTTGGACTTTTTCAGTTTCAGGAAATTATGATGGTTTTGCTCTTTATGCTCATGCTAAAAAAATCAGAGATGAACTTGAAAAAAATCCTTTAATTTCTTCTGTTAATATATCAGGTTGAGAAGAAACAGAATTTTTAATTAGTATAGATCCTAAAAAATTAGAAAATTATAATTTGTCATTATCTCAGGTAAATCAAGCCCTGCAATCAGTAAATATGACTATGCCAATAGGCTCTTACGACATAGGTGATTATACTCATACTTTGTCTGTAGATGAAAGATTTTATAATATAAATAAAATTAAAGATATAGTTGTAACTAAATTTTGAGATACTTGAACTATAAGTTTAAAAGATATTGCAGATGTGAAAGAAGCGCCTAAAAAAATTACTTCTATTTCTAGAATGAGTGATGCAGGAGGGAAAAGTCAAAATGCAGTAACTCTTTCTGTTGTGAAAAAAACTTGAGGTTCTATAGTAAATCTTGTTACAGAATGACAAGCTGCTCTTGATGAAATGCTGCTCAAAAAAACTATTCCAAGTGATTTAAAAATAACTACAATTGTAGATCAATCAGAGAGAATTAAACTGGATTTATCTCACCTTATAAGAGATGGAATAATTACAGTACTTTTAGTATTTTTTACTTTATTCTTGATAATTTGAGTTAAAGAAGCCCTTGTTGCTTGAGCTGCTGTTCCACTAGTTTTCTTAATAACTTTTACAGTTATGGCTGTAGCAGGACAGACTTTGAATTTTCTTTCAATGTTTGCTCTTATCTTGTCTCTTTGA
The DNA here is from genome assembly GCA_036170435.1 of Patescibacteria group bacterium. Lineage (GTDB taxonomy): Bacteria > Patescibacteriota > Gracilibacteria > BD1-5 > UBA6164 > JAQVPN01. The sequence continues at coordinate 5,343 of JAVHPF010000086.1, read as the reverse complement.
CTTTTAGTTGATGATGCTATAGTTGTAATTTCAGCTATAAATCAATACAAAAAAACAGAAAAATTTACGACTAGAGAAGCGGCTATTTTGGTACTTAGAGATTATCACAAAGTACTTATAACTACAACTTTGACAGTTGTTTGGATATTTTCATCTATGCTTTTTATGACATGAATGATAGGTAAATTTATATTTTCTATTCCGTTTGTTATAACTATTACATTACTTGCTTCTCTTGTTATAGCTCTTACTATAAATCCAAGTTTAGCTGTAATGTTTGCAGGGGAAGACGATAAAATATCATCAGATACTATAAAAATTAAATCTAAATCTGTATTTAAAGACAAATTGAATCAAGCTTTAAATTCATGATTTATTTCTCTTCATTCTCTTGAACAATTTTATGGTAAAGTTATTACTTACTTAATTTCAGAAAATAAAAGAGTTAGAACTCTACTTATTTGAACTTTGCTTTTATTTTTCTCAGCTTTGGCTTTGCCAATTTCTGGAATACTTAAAAGTGATTTTTTCCCGAAATCTGATGCCGATAATTTATATATAAATATGGAAGCTGAAGCATGAACTAAACTTGATAAAATGAGTGAACTGGCATCTAGTGTAGAAAAATTAGTATTAAAAGAAAAAGAAGTTTCATCATTTTCTACTTCTATCGGGTGACTTGCTTCAGTTGGTAAATCTACAGGTTGAAGTTCTTCTTCAGCTGGTAATTATGCTAATATTAGTATAAACTTGATTAAATCAGAATATGGTAGAAAAGAATCATCTATTGATATAGCAGAAAGATTAAGACAAGAAGTTAAAAATATAAAAGACTTCAAAGTTACAGTTGTAGAATCATCTTCTGGACCTCCAGCTTGAGGTGATTTTGAATTAAAAATTTCAGGTGATGATTTCATAGTTTTGGATAAAATTGCTGCTTATGTTAAAAAAACTTTGCAAACTATTCCAGGAGCTATAAATATTGATACTTCTAGAAAAGCTCTTCCTTTTGAATATAATTTTGCATTAGATAATTCTAAATTAGCTTTATATGATGTTACAATTCCACAGGTTTCATCATTTTTGAAAAATGCTATAGACTGAGTAGAATCAACAAAAATCTATAAATGAACTGATGAAATAATTGTTAGAACAAAATATGATACAGCATCAACAGATACTCTTGATAAAATAAAAGATTTAAAATTGTTAAATAATAAATGACAATATATTTATCTAAGAGATATAGTTCAAGAAAAATTTAAAGCTTCAGTTTTTTCTATAACTAGAATAGACCAAGAGAGAATAGTTTCAGTTACTGCTGCAGCAGCAAAATGAGTTACTTGAGCTCAAATATTAGCAGAATTTAATAAAAAAACAGCAAACTATAAATTGCCTTCAGGATATCAATTTATTACAGGTTGAGCAAATGAAGAAAATCAAAAATCAGTTATGAGTCTGCTTATTGCACTTGTATTTGGTATGATATTTATTATTGCAACTTTGATATTACTTTATGATTCATTTAGACAATCAGTTTTAGTACTTATTACTATTCCACTTTCTCTAATTTGAGTATTTTATGGTTTGACACTATTTATGCAACCACTTTCATTTCCCGGACTTATCTGACTAGTTGCACTTTTTGGTATAGTTGTAAGAAACTGAATAATTCTTTTTGATAAAATTAATCAAAATCTATGAGAAAATATTCCATTCAAAGAATCTATAATAGATGCCTGAATGAGCAGATTAGAACCAGTAGTTTTAACTTCTATCTGTACAGTTCTTGGTATGGTTCCGCTTACTTTAAGTAACCCAACTTGGACATCTCTAGGACTTTCTATAATATTCTGACTATCAGTTTCAACAGTTTTTACACTCCTTGTACTTCCAAGTTTGTATTATATGGTGTTTAAGAAAAAGTATGGAGTGAAGTAATAATAAAAAAATCACAAACGAAAGTTTGTGATTTTTTTTAGCGAAGTTCTGTCCATCTAAAACTACTTGCAGCAGTTCATCGATAGTACTTAATTGAGTAAGTACTTCAATTTGGAATAATTGTTGAAATCCAAGCATGTCAGGGAGCTGAATGTTCTTCATTTGACATCATTATTGTTCAATTAATATATAAATCATAACTACTCCGTGCTCAAGATTGCCGATCAAATGAAATTGTTATAGGTTTTCAAGTATTATTTGTATAAGTTGTTCATATTACTCTTGAAGATGAAACATCTTGCCAAGTTTGGTCAATTCATAATTGAGATTTTCAAATATTATTTACAGTATTTACTAAATTATTCCAAATAGTAGAATTTAAAGTATCTCAGTTATTTTGAGTAGGTAAATCAGTCCAAGCTGCAAATCCTATAAATCAAGTGATAACTGTTCATAGGAAAACAATTCATCCTAAGAATGCTTTTTTAATTGTTTCTTTCATAGTTTTTTTAAATTAATTATTATTATCTTAGTTCTGTCCAGGTAATAGTTGCTCATGGTAAAGTTGCTGAATATGTAGAACCATTTGGTACTATAGCAGTCATAGTCCCAAATATTCATGTGGTACTTCATTCATTTCTTACGCTCGCAACATTTATACCATCAACATACAAATAATTTACAACACCACTAGCTCAACTATTTAAATGAATACTTACTAGAATAGGTTTTCAAGTTAAATTTTGATATGGTGTTCCTGATGATCTGCTAGCTGTAACATTTTGCCGGGTCTGGTCTACTCATAATTGAGATTTTCAAATATTGTTTACTGTAGTTATCATTTGATTCCAAATGCTAGCATTTAATGGTGTATTATCAATTTGAGTAGGTAAATCGCTCCAGACTGCAAATCCTAGATATGAAAATAGAACTGTTCAAGAAAAAGCGAATCCAGAAAGGATACTTTGTTTTATTTGTTTATTCATAAAAAAATTTAAGAAATAATTATTATGATTTTAATATTTATTTAATTTAAGTCAAACAAAAATAAATCTCTAATAAACTTGATAAAATACACTTTTTGAGTATAAAAGAAGCCATTTTTAAAAACAATAAAAGAAACAAAATGAGAAAAATAGACTTAAATAAATTAATGATAATTTTTATAGGATTTCTAGATATCTTGGCTATAGGAATCTTTGTTCCGACTTTACCAGATTTAGTAAATTATTATGGAGTTTCAGCTCATCTTATATCTTATGCAATCGTTGCTTATGCATTTTTTTCTTTCATAGCTGGACCAGTTTTGGGACAATTATCGGATGTTTTTGGTAGGAAAAAAATACTTATTTTATGTATTGTGTGATCTGTGGCTTCAAATCTACTTATGACTTTGACTGCTAGTTTTGCAATTTTTATATTAGCCAGGGTTATAAACTGAATTACTGGTTGAAATATAAGTGTTATAAGTTCTATGATGTCGGATATTTCAAAAGATAAAAAAGAAAGAATGACAAATATGTGAATGATCTGAGCTTTATTTTGACTTGGATTTATTGTTTGACCAGCTCTTTGAGCTATGCTTTTACCATTTTGAGTTAAAGCTCCATTTTGGCTTATGACAATAGCATCTGTTTTCGAACTTATAATGATGATTATTTTCTTGAAAGAAACTCACTTAAATAGAATAAAAAAGAAGATAAATTACAATCCATTTACTTCAATTTTGAAATTTTTAAAAGATACAAATGTAAGAATTTTTATAATTTCACTTTTTATGCTTATTCTTAGTTTTTCTCTTTATCAAGGAATGTTTCCAGTATTTCTGGCTAAAGAATTTGCTCTTCCTGCTTACCTGACTTGATATATAATGAGTACGGTATGACTTGTTATAGCTTTTAATCAGGCATTTTTATTAAAAAGATTTTGGTTGAAAATGTTTAGTATTAGTAAATTATTTTTTATTATAAATATCTGAATTTTTATACTTTTCCTACTGCTTTTTTTCATAAAGGATTTAACAATGTTCTTGATTGTTTTCTTCTTTTTAGTTGCTTTGCAATGAGTAGTAAATCCTATTTATCAATCTGAAATCATAGAAAATACTGGTGAACATGAAAGATGAGAAATAATGTGAGTTATGGGATCATTGCAATCTATGAGTATGTTTATTTGACCACTTATTTGAGGTATTTGTATAGATAGAAACATTTCTATGTTTTGATTTGGTGCAATTATTGTATTTATAAATATTTTGATTATAACTAGACTTGTAAAAAAATTGAAGAATTAATTTTTATTTAAAAGATAATTTTCTTTTTATGATATTTCAATCATTTTTTATTAATTATATATTTTTGATAATATTTGTTATTAGTTTTTTCTTGGTGATATATTTTTATTATAAAAAATATTATATTATTAGTAGATTAAAATTAATAGAACATAGAATAGAAAAAAGACGATTCATCTTATCTAGATTTGTTTTGAAACATATAGTATTTATTTCAATTATATTTTGTTTTTTATACTGTGTGTCTTTATATTTAATTTTTTTCAAAATTTCAAATGGATATAATTTAGTGGAGGATAATTTCAATTATAAGTTAAATAATATTGAAAATATCAAAAACTATACTAATCTTGATACATATTTTTCCGATAACAAAGCTAAAACAATTCAACCAGTAAATATAATAATAGTTACAAATAAAGATATTTCGAAATTATTAAATAATTTGGGACGGATAAAAAATGAAACATTTGTTGATAATAATATTAGATTAAGAGATTTTTATTCTCTTTATAAAAAGAAAGAATTACCTGTAAGTAATTTATATTTGGACTGAAAAGCTCAAAATATGGCATTCCAAATGAAATCAGATAGTAATTTTACTAGGATTCATTTAAGAGTTTGGAATTTTTGAAAACTTAAGGAAAAAAATATTTATTTGATAAGTATTTCAAAAGATTCAAGTTTAAATCTAACAATGTACAATAATTTTCTAACTCCTATTCATAAAATAGATTCTAATGTAGATAAACAGAGAGAATTTTTTATTGAACAAATTACAACAAAATATCCATATATAAAATATAAAAAAGAGAATTTATTTTATTTTGATAAAAATTTAAATAAATTAAATTTCAAAACAGATGGAGATGTTTATATAATTAATTATTAGCATATATAATCTATTTTTCTTGCTTTTTCTAAAAATACTCTATACTAAATATATATATAATAATTTTTTACTCATGAAAAAGTTACTTAGTTTTTTTGTAATATTATCAATTTTGATTATTTCAAATTTCCATAATTCTGTTATGGCTTTTTGCGAGGATTGAAATTGTGAGACTTCAATGTCTGATATGCAAGATTCTATGGATTCTTCTTGTTGT
>JAVHPF010000085.1:4055-7600 GCA_036170435.1 Patescibacteria group bacterium | reverse complement strand
ATAATTCAGATTTTTCTATTTTTATCTAATGATTTTTGTATATTTTTTTAAGCCTATTTCTGAAGTCAAAGTTCCATCAAAAATAAGTTTCAAATCTTTTTTTATACAATAATCAAATATTTTTGTAGCAACTCTACTAGTACTATCTTGATATGAATCAGCATTTTTTCAATTGTATCATTCAAAATAATTTCTATATTTATCTATATCAATTACTATAAAAGATTCAGAAATTAAAACAGTTTCCAAAAATTCTGTTTTTCCAGCTCCTGGAGCTCATGCAAGAAATATAGTTGAGATAGATTTATCAATTTTAAATTTATCTAATCAATCTGATTCATATTGCGAAATTAAAAAATTAGCCAATACCTTCGCTCAATCTTTTGAATTTTGAAATTTAGTTGTCATAATTTTAAAACTTAATTTTAGTATATTTAAAGCAATTATATCCAAGTTATTTGAGAGTACAAATTTTTTAATTTTCTCTATTTCCCCCAAATTCTAATTCATCGCTTCGCAATAATAAATACAAAAAATATATTTTATTTTTCTAGAGAAAAATAAATTTTCTTTCAAAAAATTAATGAAAAATTAATATTTGGTTTTTATAATTAAAAAATAGTGGATTTTTTTGGAAGAGAAAATTACTATATTTTATTTTTTAATTTTAATATTATTAATGAGAAGAAAAGAAAAAAATACTTTGATTGCAATTATTATTGCAATTATATCAGTTTCTATAATTATATCCTGAATTTTCACAAATTGTGTTATGAATTTGGATTTTTCTTGAAAATGTATTTCTGAACAAACTTCAAAATGATTTCAAGAATGAATAAACCAATTTATGACCATAAGAACAGAAAGGATAACTAACAAGTTAAATAATTTACAAGAAGATATTAATAAAGGCTTATTATTGACTTGATGAGTTACAAATAAGTAATAAATATAAATAATATTATTTTGATAATTTTAAAAATATGCAAGAAAAAATAAATATTCTTACAAATGCAATAAATACAAAAACTACTATTTCTTTTGAATATAGAAAAGAAGGAAAAATAAACTGAGTTAGAATTTGAAATCCTCATGCTATTTATAATTTTAAATCTAAAGATTTAAAAGAAAGTATAAAGGTACATATAGTACAAGTATCTTGAGTTTCAGATAGTAAAGATGGAAATTCTTTTCCTGATTTTAGACAATTTGATTTAGATAATATAGAGAATATTATTTTATTAAAAGGAAATTCTCCATTTCAAGTAGATGATAGATATAATCCAAATTGGGAATGATATAGTAATTATATAGCTAAAATTTAAAAATAAATCCTCGCATTCGCGAGGATTTATTTTTTTTCATCATTTTTTATTGTTAGTGAAAAATTATAAATATTATCTAAAAATTCTTTTATATATTTATTATTGAATTCTAAGGCTTTTTTAATATTTTGATCATTATAACACATTTTTTCTTCTTTATATATTTTTAAAAAGTAATTTAAACCATATAATAATCCTATTTTTCAAGAATATGCAAGGTAAAAATAATGATTTTTATTATATAAATCTTTCATAACTGAGAAAAATAAGTAATCCAATATTTCTATAAAATTATCTATATTCATTCAATATCATTTTACAAATTCATTTTTATAGTTTGAGTTAAGTCAATAACGAAAAATCTGATTTCATAGCATTGAATATCCTTTAGCAAATTCATTTAATTCTTTATTTGTAAATAAGTTCGTATTAATATTGATACATTCATTTAATAATTCTTTTATATCATGTCAAATATATTTAAGATTTTTATAACCTATATTTTCATTATTAATTGATATATAAAACTTTAATATTTTTTCAATACTTTCAGCTCAGTTATGTATTATACTATGTATTATTGATGTATTGTAATTAAAATATAATATTCTTGTTGTGATATAATATTCTTCTAAAAAGTTAAATAATTGAGGAATTAAAAATTGTCATCATTCTTCTTTTGTTGTTTCTATTCTTACAGACATAGTAATATGTTTAATTAATAGTAATTAATAATGCTATTATATTAAATTTAATTATTTTTAAAAATCTGATTTATTTTCCCTTGCAAATTCTCCCATTTTCCTTATTCTAAATTCAAACTAAAAATTAACTCCAAATATATGCAAAACTCAGATTTCGAAACTGAATATAACAAACTAAATGAGGAACAAAAACAAGCCGTGGATACTATTTATGGTCCTGTTATGGTAGTTGCTGGACCTGGTGCCGGTAAAACTCAAATCTTGGCTTTGAGAGTGGCTAATATAATTCTGAAAACTGGAACTGCTCCGGAAAATATTTTGATTACTACTTTTACTGAAGCTTGAGTTGTGGCTATCAAAAAAAGACTTGTAAATTTTTTGGGACTTACTGCCTATAAAGTAAATGTTTCAACAATTCATTCTCTTTGCTCTGATATCATTTCTTCATTCCCAGAAAAATTCGTAGAATTCAAAGCTGGAACTCTAATTGATGAAATTGAATCACTTGAAATCATAAAAACAATTCTAGATAAAATGATAGCTGACGGCAGAATTGTAGAGTTGAAATCTGATGCTGATAAATATATTTACCTAAGAGATATAAAATCTAGAATAAGCACTTTGAAACAAGAAGCTGTGGATTATGACTATTTCAAAATCAAAATAGAAGATGAAAATACAAGACTTCAAGAAGAATTGGAATTGGTAAAAAATAAAACTACGAAAACTTTTGCTAATAAAGAAGAAACAGCAAGAAAACAAATAGCAAAATTGTATGAACTTAGAGAAATATATAGAGAATTCAATAATTATTGTAGAACAAACTCTATGTATGATTTTTCTGATTTAATTACTTTTGTACTAGAAAAAATCAAAATTGATGAAGAATTGAAATATTACTATATGGAGAGATTTCAATTTGTTATGATTGATGAATATCAAGATACAAATAATGCTCAAAATGAGATTTTAGCAACAATTATCTGAGAAGAAAATCCCAATATAATGACTGTTTGAGATGATGACCAGTCTATTTATAGATTCCAATGAGCAAATATAGAAAATATGCTTGATTTTTCGACTAGCTATCCAGAAACAAAATTTATAGTTATGGATAAAAACTATAGATCAAATCAAGATATATTAGACTCATCAGAAAGCTTAATTAGAAATAACCAAGAAAGATTAACTTCTAAATTAACATTTCTAAATAAAAACCTAACGGCAGCAGGGAAATATAAAACTATTTCAAATAAGCCTAAACTTTTCCCAGCACTAAATCCACTGACAGAAAAAGCCTTTGTTTTAGAGAAAATTAAGGGATTTTTAAAATATACACCTCACCCTAACCCTCTCCTTACAGGCGAGGGAACAGAAGGAAAACAAAATATCTCCCCTCTCCAGAAAGGAGAGGGGTCGGGGGTGAGGTTTGAAGAAATCGCAGTGATTGTAAGAAATAATAGGGAAGTTGAAGAATGGAGTAATTTTCTGACTCAAAATTGAATTGTTGTTGAAT
>JAVHPF010000085.1:0-3955 GCA_036170435.1 Patescibacteria group bacterium | reverse complement strand
TAGATATTTTAGAAATTATAGATAATCCATTTTCTGACGATTATAAGCTTCTAAATTTTCTTAGAAGTGAAGTGTGCCAAATTGATAATATGGATGTATTAAATATTAATAAAACACTATATAACATAAACTATTCTAGAAAAGAAAAGCTTAATTTATTTTCATATCTGGAAATTATCTTAACTAATCTAAAAAAAGAACAAAATCTAGATTTCGAAATCAAGAATAAAGAAGCTCTAGAAACTATTATTGAATTTTTAGCTGAATCTATTTCTGGAAATTTTGCTTCAAAATCACTTTATGAAATAGTTTCACTAGTTTTGGGAAAACTGAACTTCATAGATTTCGTAGAAAAAAATTGAGATTTTTCTGATTTAGAAGATATTTATACATTTTTTAATAAGATAAAAACTTGGAATGAAAGAGATAGAGAATTAAATATTCCGAAATTACTTAGAAAAATAAATCTTCACAAAACATATAATATAAATATTTCTAGGCAAATACTAAAAGAAAATACTTCTTGAGTACAAATTTTGACAGCTCACGGATCAAAAGGACTTGAATACGAAGTTGTTTTTATTCCAGGACTTTATAATGGAAATTGGGACAATAAAAGAAATATTAATAAATTAAAATTACCGAATCTAGCAGGGAATTGATTACAAAATGCAAAAGAATCATCTGAAGAAGAAGATAGAAGATTATTTTTTGTAGCTTTAACAAGAGCTAAAAATCATCTATTTTTATCTTACCCATTATCAAATGAAAATAAACTTTATATAGAATCGAGTTTCGTCTGAGAAATCAAAGAAACTCTAGAAGAAATCAAAGATATTCAAATTGATACTTCAAAAGTAGTAGAAATAGTGAAAAATGATTTAACTTATCACAAAACTAAATTAAAAGACGAAGAATTAGACTATATAAAAACATTCTTAGAAAATTATAAATTATCAGCTTCAGACTTAAATACTTTCATTTCTTCTCCTGTAGATTTCCTACATAGAGTAGTTTTTAAATATCCATTTATTGGTAATGAATTTACGATTTTTGGTTCAGTTTATCATAGAGTTTTGGAACTTTTCTATATTAAATACAAAGATTCAGGAATATTACCAGAAAAATCATATCTAACAGAAACTTTTAAATTACTTATTAAAAAAGAAATTTTATCACCAGAAGAATTAGAAAGACTTACAGAAAAATGAGTTAATTGATTAGCTTGATATTATGATAACATCGCTTGAAATATAAGTGTTCCATTATTCCTAGAGTACAATTTCAGATCAAAAAATGTATTATTTGATGGAATTCCTCTAACTTGAAAAATAGATAAAGTTGAGATGATTTGAAATTCAACAGAACTTGAAGAAAATAGTTTATGACAAGCAACACTTTTTGAAGCAAATTATAAAAAACTTGTAAGATTTGTAGATTACAAAACCGGTAGAGCAAAATCAGAAAATGAAATAAAATGACTTACTGCTAATTCAGAAGGTCAATATTTCAGACAATTACTTTTCTATGATTTAATGGCTTCACTAGATAGAGAATTCATAGCAAAACATGAGATTTGATCTCTTGCAATAGATTTCGTAGAAGGGAAAGATGGAAATTACAGATTTCTAGATATTCCATATACTCCAGAAGACTTAGAAAATCTAAAAGAAATTATCAAAGATTCTCGGAACAAGATAAATGATCTAGAGTTTTGGAGGGAAGTAGTGTAGTTTTTGCAAAAAACAAAAAAGTATAGTAAGATAAAACAAACTTTATTTTACTATACTTTTTTATGTTAAACTCAAGAAATACATCAAACAGATTACACGAAGAAAGAGAATCATTATTAACTCTAAATAATGATATGCTTTATTGAGTTTATAAAATAAGTAAAAAATGATGAAAAATAAAATTATCACTTGAAAAAGATTTACTTGTTTGTTATGAAAACAAATTTGATAAAATAAAATGATTAAAAGAAAATCCAAGTATAAACATATTAGATATAGAAGAATTTAGAAATAAAAAACTAAAAGTTTTAAAGTGAAAAACAAGTAAAAATATAGATAATCTTGTTTTATTATCAGGTTCAGTAATAGAACTTATAAAAATACAAAATCCAAAATGATGATTTAGATATCATACTTATACAAGCCTTAGAGATTGATGATCATCTGACGAACTAAAAAGAACTTGAGTAGCAGGTAGAAATATAGGAGAAAATTTACTTGAAGAAGTAGAAAGAGAATATTCTGAAGAAAGTCCATTTTTATCTCAAGTAGACTGAGTTTGGACTCTTAGTACACCAGATAGAAAAAACAAAGCTGATGCAATAGCTGATTTAAAAACTTCAGTAGAATATTTTCTAAAAAATAAATACAATTTAGATAGAAATAATCCTGAACAAGCAGAATTTGTGAAAATGTTTGAAAGAAGTTTTAGATGAAAAATAAAATATGAAGAACTTTGAGATATTTTAAAAGAAACTATATTAAATAATAGAATTGAATTCTTTGAAAATAATGAATTAGATACATTTCCTTGACTTGAAAAAGATATGAAACATGTAGAAATACTTGATGATAATTGAAAAGTTATAAGTTCTGGAAATTATTTTGTTTATCATGATGAAGCTAATAATACTATTGAATATAGAAGTCTTAGAGAAATAAAAATTCCAGAATGATTTAATCCAAGACAAAGACTTTTCTTAGAAAGCCAAAATCAATACGCAAAAACTCATAGATTAGGAGATTTATGTAAGGAAAATTTAGTTCCTACCATGAAACATTTCGCAGAGAAAGTAAAAGATATATTATAAATAAAAAGTTTAGCAAATGCTAAACTTTTTTCTATTTTACCGCGTAATGATTTTCACTATCAAAAACTAACTCATCATCTATGTAGATTTCAGAAACAAAAGGGAAGATATCTATGTGGTATCTTTGAACTATATTTGTTGCTAATTTTTTTCTGTAAATATTATGTTTTTTCCCAAGAGATAGATGAAATCAAGAAAGCCTTTCAAATGGATTCACATCTGATAGAGTTCTTGTGAAATCTATAGCTCTGTTTAGTCAAAACCCAAGTTCACGAATCATAATTTCTCATTCTGATGCTATAATTTTATTCATAAGAGCATCAAATTCTGCAGGAACTTCATTTTTATCATAAGTAATCATGCTTTCTTTAACTGTTACTTTGAATGGAGTTTCGCAAATTCTTACTTGTAAATCTTCCAGTGGATAAGCTCTTATATAAAGCTCTCAATTAACCATCGAAAAATCTTTCACTTCAGAGAAATTTTCTCACATAGGAAGAGTTCAATATCTATTATTTAGGGGAAAATTTCAAGTATTTTGTTTCATATCTTCAAATCATCATTCCAAAATCATTGTAGCTCAATTTGCTGACATCACTTTCATAGTATTTCAATTTTCCACTTTTAATTTTAACCAATCTGAAACTTTTTGAAAATAAGGAGTTTGGTATGAAATAGCTTCTAAATAAGTTTTAGTTTCATGTTCTTTTATATAAACAAGATGATTATGCTCAATGTTTGCAACTTTTCTTTTTTGTAAGTTTATACGAATTCTGAATTCTTCCAATCTGAAATTTGTAGATTCAACCATAATAACAGCTCGTCATTCTTCAAGTGATAATAATTTTTCTCTTAAATCACTTGAGTTTATACTAGAATAAAGTATTATTTCAGTATTTGGATAAGCTTTTAGATTTTCTATATATCAGTCAGAAATTAAACGCGACAAAATAGAGTCAGTATCATAAACAAGTACTACTTTTTTTCCAATTAAATCAGGATGATAAATTTGTAAGTTCTTTTCCAAGATATTTTTTGTAGCTTCAAAAGCTAGGTTTTTTAATTCTATCATAAAATTGATGTTTATTTTAAAAAAATCCCCCGGCTCGTTCCTCGCCACCCCCTTGATAA
>JAVHPF010000084.1:6448-7661 GCA_036170435.1 Patescibacteria group bacterium | reverse complement strand
TTTTTAGCTATATACTGCTTCCATTATTTTCTTTTCAAATTCTTCTTCAGAGAATCTCAGTGCATTATTTCTAATATTTTCTTCATTGTAGACATTATTGTCTATATTGAAATCAAACTCCATAAATTTATTTACGAAGTCAGCTCAATTTTTATCATCAAAAAATTCTCAAGTAGCTCATTCTATTACAGTTTCAAGTAATCATCCTCATCTGTAAGCAAAAACAGCTTTTCCTGAAGCCTGGGCTTCAATTGGAACTATCCCAAAATCTTCTTCTCCTGGGAAAATAAGTCATTTACTATTTTGTAATAAATTTACTAATTCTTGTCCATATTTTGGGCCTAAAAATTCTATATTTTGGCTTGTTTTCATAGCTTCAAGAGTAGTTCTATAATTACCATCACCTACTATTTTTAGTTTTTTATCAGACATTTCATTGAAAGCTTTTATTGCGACTTCTATTTTTTTGAATTCTGTTAATGCTGAAATAATTATATAGTAATCTCATTTTTCTCCTGGCATAAATCTAGTTGTTTCAACTGGAGGATAAACTAGACTCGATTCTTTTCTATAATATTTTGTGATTCTATTTTGAACATTTGTAGAATTTGCTAGGCTTATATCTACTCTTTTACTAGCAATTACATCCCACATTCTCAATTTCAAAAATAATTTGTTTATTATATATCATTTAATTCATTTATCAAAACCTATATCTTTTTTGTATTCATTTGTCCAATCCCAAAGGTATCTAGCAGGAGAATGATAATAAACTATGAATTTTGTTTCAGGTTTTGTAATTGCTCCATGTGCAAATCCACTAGAACTACAAATTACTACATCATATTCTGAGAAATCAAAACTTTCAACAGCTAAAGGCATAAAAGCTAAACAAAATCTTTGATTTTTTGTCCATTTGAAGATTTTTTGAGTAAGTGGAGCTACTTTCACTTTTGAGGCAGGAAATATGTCTCAGATTTTTTTTTCATCATATATCAGTGTATATACTGGGGCATCAGGAAACATTCTCATCATCTTCTCAACAACCTTTTCAGCTCATCATTTTTTTACAAGCATTTCATGCAAAATTGCTACTTTCATTTTTTTAAATTTATCAAAATATTTTTATTATTATAATTATTTTTGATAATTTCAAAATTTTTAATAAAATAAGAGGAAATAATTTATTAATTTTATAAATATGAGAAATTAT
>JAVHPF010000084.1:5281-6348 GCA_036170435.1 Patescibacteria group bacterium | reverse complement strand
TATGAGAAATTATCCACTTACTATTATTCCAAATGATGATGGAACATATACAGTATTATCAAATATTTTTAATATAGTTACTGAGTGAAATACTATTGATGAAGCAGTTTTTAACTGAAAAGAAGCAATAGAATGTCATCTTGAATGATTAGCTAGAAATAGTTATGAATATAATCTTCATAAATCTATGACCAATGCCTTTAATATAACTGTTAATGTTTAAAATATGCCAAGTATAAACAATATAACATCTAAGCAAGTTTTGGATTTTCTCTTAAATAATGATTTTGAAATAAATCATCAAAAATGAAGTCATATTCAATTAAGAAAAGGGCAACTTAGAGTAACTATTCCAAATCATTGAAATAAAACTTTGAATATAAATACAATAACAAGTATTTTAAAGCAATCTTGATTTTGAAAACAAGAGTTTCTAAATAAGCTTTAATTCCTAAAAAAATAAAAATATGTTTCTAAAAAAAATAACAATTCTTTCAACTCTTTTCTTTTTCCTTTGAGTTTCAAATGTTTTTTCTTATAATATCTCAATTACTCCTTGAAGTGATTGAGAAAATTGATCTACAGATACTCAGATTAATTTAAATACAACATCTACTCCAACTCCTGATAAGGATACAAGTTTTTGAGCATCAATTGATTCAAAATGAAATATTATTGAATGAAGCGAGCCTTTTAGTTCTAAATCTTCTTCTGCACAATTCAACTGTACTCCTGGGAAAGATTCTCTTTGTTCGGATCAGTTCAAAATAGATACTGGGAAATTTTCTCCTGGTGGAAAATGATTAAATAAAACTACATCAAAGGCTACTATAAATTGATTTTTCACGGTTCTTATAAAGAAACTTATGGTTGCTTTGTGAAGTTTGGCTTTGATTATAATGGTCGTTTGAGCTTGATTTATGATAACTGCTATGTGAAAAGATGATAGTCTGAATAAATGAAAAACTATTTTCAAGGCTTGAATTATAGCTCTTGTTATAGCTTTGGCTTCTTATTTTATGGTAAGTTTCTTATCATATATTTTATATACAATTGGATAAAATATG
>JAVHPF010000084.1:0-5181 GCA_036170435.1 Patescibacteria group bacterium | reverse complement strand
TATTATTTTTAGTTTTGATTTCGCTTGTTTCTATAGATTTTGCTATGGCTGCAGCTCCAACTATTGTTTGAGGAGGACTTCCTGGTTCAGGAGTTTCTTGAGATAAAGTTATTACAAAATATATTCCATCTTTGATTGCTACTATGATAAAATATATAGCGGTTATTGCTGTTATTTCTACTATGATTTCAGGTTTGATGTATTTAACTTCAGCTTGAAAAGAAGATACTACAAAAAAAGCAAAATCTTGGATTATATATTCTCTTGCTTGAGTACTACTTTCAGTTTCAGCTTGGTATATAATAAACTTGATAAATACAGTTTCTATTCCTAACTCTTAAATTTTTTATGAAAATATTTTTAAAAATTTTCTTTTTAGCTATCTTAGTTTTGCCAAATTTTGTTTTTGCTGGTCTTATTAATCTAAATTCTACTGCAACAAATACAAATATTCAAAATGATATGTTACCAAATACAAACACAATTATGGGAAATTCTGCAGATATAAAATGAAGTGGAACAAATTCTTTATTTCCTGTTTTAACTGAACTAAAGACTATTATATTTTCACTTCTAGCTCTTATTGCAGTAGCAGTTTTCATATATCTTTGATTTAAACTTGTAAGTGCGCAATGAAAACCAGATGAATTTAAAAAGGCTATGATGGGTTTTGTATATGCTGTTATTTGACTTGCTATTATCCCTCTTGCTTGGGCTCTTGTTAAACTTATTTCTTCATTACAATTTTAAACATGAGAAAATTATTATTAGTTTTAGTTTTGCTTTTTTCTTTTAATTCTACATTTGCGATTTATTGATCTTATGATGAATCTGCAACAGTAAGTGATAATTTAAATGGTTTTGCTCCAGATACTCTGGTTTGAACTAATGTTGATAAATATACGGTTGAAACATGATTTAAAACTCAAATTTCTTCTATTGTTAAAAATATCTCTATTGCTCTTTCTTTAATTGCTGTTTGAGCTTTGGTTTTTGCAGGTCTTAAGATGACTTTAAGCCAATGAAAGGATGAAGATCTCAAAAAAGCAAAAGATATCATTAAATGGACACTTATTTGATATTTGTGAATGATTTCTGCTTGAGCGATAATCGCAATTGTAATTAATTTTATTTACTGACTAGGATAAAGCTATGAGAAAAAATAATAGGGTTTTACTTAAAATTTCTGGAGAAGCTTTGGAATGAACTAGAGATCATTGAATAGATCCGGTTTTTATAAAAGAATTAGCTGTTCAAATAAAAGAAATCAAAGATTCTTGATTTGAAATTTGAATTGTTTTATGAGGATGAAATATATTTAGGTGAATATCTGGAGCTGCTAATGGGATGGACAGAGTTGCTGCCGATTATATGTGAATGCTTGCAACTGTTATGAATTGAGTTGCTATGCAAGATGCTCTTGAATCAGTATGAGTTGAAACTAGACTAATGAGTGCTATTGATATTCCAGAAATTGGGGAAAAATATATCAAGAGAAGATGAACAAGACATATGGAAAAATGAAGAATTGTAATATGTGTTGCTGGTACTTGAAACCCATACTTTACAACTGATTCTGCTTGAGTTTTAAGAGCTTTAGAATTAGAATGTGACTTGATGATAAAAGCTACAAAAGTAGATTGAGTTTTTAATAAAGATCCAAAAAAATTCTCGGATGCTATACTTATAAAAGAAGCAACTTATGATGAAGTTATCAAAAATGATATAAAAGTTATGGATCAAACTGCAATTGCTTTAGCAAAAGATGGTAAATTGGCTCTTTGAGTTGTTAATTTATTCAAAGCTGGAGCGATGCTTAGGGCTTGTTTATGAGAAGAGGAAGGAACTAAAATAAGATAAAGAATGATTTTTTTACTTTTTTTTGACAAATTAGCTTTTTTTCATAAAATCTTGCGAGCAATATAAATATATTTAAAAATAATTACTAATCTCAATTACACATGTTAGGAAAATTAAAGAAAAGAAAGAGACTTAGAACTCATGGTTACTTAAGAAGATCTTCTACACCTAATGGAATGAATGTTCTAAAAAATAGAAGAAGAAAAGGAAGATGGGAATTAACTCCTACAGTTAAAAAAAGATTCCAAGATATAAAAGGTAAAGCAAGACTTCACATCATAGCTGGAGGAACTGCTAGAAAATCACCTTTTGATGGTAAAGGTAATTATGTTGCTACTAGTAAATAATTTGAAAATTACTTTTTAGATATGATTTCCAAAATATATAGACTAAAAGAAAATGAAGTGAAAAAGGTTTTGCGAAAAAGATCAAAGCCTTTTTTTTCTTATTCGCTTGTTTTGAACTCTTTAAAAAATAAACAAACACATAATAGATTTTCTATAGTTATAGGCTCTAAATCAGTAAATTCAGGAGTTTCTAGAAATTTTTTCAGGAGACTTTTTTATGAAAATTCTAGAAAATATCTAGAATTAGCTAAAGAAAATTCATTTTTTGATTTTACTGTTTTGGTAAAAAAAGAAACTCATCTTAATAAAATAGATCAAAAAATCGTGTGAGATTTTGCTAAAGATTTAAATTTTGTTTTTTCTAAATTTTTTGAAGAAGAAAAAGCAAATGCTAATATAAAATTTAATTTTAAAAAATAGTATATGAAAGATAAATTAATAAATTTTTTACTGGTATTTTTAATAGTATTTTTTGTTTTAAGTATGTTTGATGGTTCTAAAAAAACTACTCAAACAAATTGAAATCTTATCATAAAATCAGCTAGTGATTCTTATAATGTTCCAGCTAGTGTTAAAATAGATTTACAAAACAATACAGCAAAAGAAATATCTCTAAATACTTGCGATTTAAAGATAAAATCTAGCGCGGGTATAGTTGATTTAGCTGATAAAGCATTTTGTCGTGACATAAAAGTTGCGGCAAATAAGACTCAAATATTAGATTATTCTAAATATTTTTCAAAATTTGAAATAACTTGAGATTATTTTATAGAAGCAAAGATAGAATGAAAAGATTATATGTCTCAATTTTCAATTGGGAATATGGGATTTTTTGCTAAATTTTTCACTTTTTTCTTTTATGCACCATTTTATAATCTTATAGCTTTTATCGTTACAATGGTTAATTATTCATTGTTTTGGGCTATTATAATAGTAACAGTTATAATCAGATCTATTTTGCTTTATCCTCAACATAAGATGATGGTAAGTCAGGCTAAAATGCAAACTGTTCAGCCAAAAATTAAAGAAATTCAAGAAAAACATAAATGAGATCATCAAACACTTTGAGTAGAACTTATGAAATTATATAAAGAAGAAAAAGTTAATCCTATGGGTTCTTGCTTACCACTTCTTATACAAATGCCTATTTTAATAGTTGTTTATCATATTCTTACTTCTATTCAAGATCCTGTAAATACTTATTATTTGTATTCATTCATGCAAAACTTTTCTGTTTTAGCAATACAAACTAAATTTTACTTTATAGATTTGATATCTGTTTGAGGTTGGGTTGGTTGAATACTTGCTATAGCAGTTCGAGCTGTACAATTCACTCAAATAAAATTATCTATGATTTTCAATAAAGCTCCTGAAAATAAAACTTGAGTAGTACTTGAAAAGAAACAAGGAGATAATGATTATTCATCATTTATGCCAGATCAAGCTGTAATGAATAAATTTATGCTTTATGGGATGCCAGTTATGGTGGGAATATTTACATTTACTTTTTATATATGAGTTGGTATATATTGGTGAATATCTACTACTTTTATGATTTTTCAACAAATAGTGGTGAATAAAATTATAAAAAAGTCAATCTAAAATATCGGAATAAGTTGTCAGTTTTTTGACAACTTTTTTTGTTTGTGGTAATATGAAGAAGTAATTTATTTTTAATTTATGAAATTATGAAAAAAATAGCTTTTTTAATTAGCTTATGCTTAATTCTTAATGTTGCTGCAGTAAGTGCTGCGTACCAAACTGTAGATTGTTCTACTGATACTATATTCTCTGAAAATTCTTGTAATCAATGTTTTGATGGAGGAGAAAAAACTACTGGAGACAATATAGGTATGATGGAAGACCTTTGGAAAAATGATTCTTCAACTGATAGACTTATCTATAAAGAAGAACAAGAAATGCCTAAAATGGTAAATCCTGTATCAGATAAAGTAACTTGGTCTCAAAATCCTGTATCAGATAAAGATTTTTGGGCTTTTACACCAGAATTAGATGCTATTTATAGCTCAGGATCTGATGCTTATGTTTTGAAACCAGGAGCTTCAGTAACTTGGTTAAAATCTAACTTAGGTGCTGCTTACAAACTTGATTCAAATAAAGCTGATAAATGAATAAATATTGGACTTTTAGTTTACCCAATTATGACTCATGCAGTTTTGGAAGATGGAACTCCAAGTCCAGAAACTACAACTCATAAAGAATGTGTACTTTTTAAATCTGCTGATGCAAATAAAGCTCCAGAACCAACTCCTACTCCTGTAGAAGTGAAAGCTCCACCAGTTAAAGCTCTACCAAAAACTGGTCCTGCTGAAGATATGCTTGTTATTCTAGCATTAATGCTAACAGCTTGAGTATTATATTACAGAAGAAAATCTGCTTAATAGTCAGAGATTTGAGAAGTCTCTGGCTTCTCAAGCCTTTGAATATTAAAAATCAAAAAACAAAAATAAAATTATTTTATAAAAAATATATATTATGGGAAATGAAAAACAAAATGTAGAAATTATTTGAAACTCTACAGATATTTCTATAAATAAAAAGGAATCTAAAAAAATAGATTTTGAAAAATTAGATATTGCAGGATTGACAGATTATATTAATAATTTATCTGATTTTAATGTATCTAATTCTGAACATAAAGAAATTGCTAAAAAATTTCTACAATTAATGGCTTCTAAAAATGCGCAAAAAAGCACTTTAGAATCTGATGAAATTCCATCTCATTTTGATATTTCAGAAAGAAGAGCTTTGTCAAAAGTATTTGATTTAGTAAAAGCTTTTTATGATTATAAAGAAGGAGCCTCTATTGTTTTATGATATACAGAAGAAAAATTAAATTTACTTCAAAATTATATGGATGGTAAAGAAAAAGCTATTTCTCAAGCATCTGAAAAATTGGAAGTAACAAAAACTAATGTAAAAGAAACTAAAAAAGTTAAAGAGGATTCAAAAG
>JAVHPF010000083.1:4556-28554 GCA_036170435.1 Patescibacteria group bacterium | reverse complement strand
ATATGCAAGTGAGATGAATGTGTTGATTTGAATGGAAATAGAAGGAGTTTAAAATGTAATAAAAAACTTATGTTAAATATAAATATAGATAAAAATACTATTTCAGACTTAGTTGCTCGTGAAATAAAAAATATAAAAGTATTTTTTTACTCTTCAGGTTGTGCTGGAACAAAAGTAAATATAGAAGAAAATCCTGATTTAAGTGATTTAGAATTACTTGAAAATATTGACGGAGTTAATGTTTATGCATCTTTAGAGGATAGAGAAAAGTTTAAATGATGAACAATTACAAAAGTAGGATGAAAATATATTTTTTCTTCACAAGTAGTTAAGTCGAGATGTGGGTGTGGAAGTAGTTTCAGTTTTGAAGATAAAGGGAAAATTTTAGCTCTTCATAAATTGAAAGATTTGAAACTATCAGTAAAATAAAAATCCCCAAAGCGAAGCTTTGGGGGTGATAGAATCAAGTTTTCGAGAAATCGGGGTTGAATACTCCGTATCGTTGTTCTAAATCAACATCATCAATTTCCAGTGTAATACTGATGGGTTTACTGATGTGTTTAGGATGGAATAGATTTGCAGATTTATGTACAATCTCATCAGATGTAATTAATCTTACTTTTTGGTCATCCAAAACAATACTTTGGATTTTTTCCTTTTTCCCTCCTTTTTTAATAATCGTTAATTCGATTCTCTCGATTTCATCGAATTCGAATAACTCACCATTTGTTGGTAATTTCGAAATATCTGTAACTTGTTCCATAATCTTTCTCCTTTTTTGAAAGTAAATTACTTATACTAATAAAAATTAATATGTCAAATTTAAAAATAACAAAATGATGATTTTATTTTTTATCTGATTTTTCTGAAAAATTGGAAATATCTGTAGATGAAACTTCTGAAAAAGTAGTTGTTTTTGATGATGGACAAAATAATGTTGAAAAGATAGAAATTTTGTGAAATACTGATTTGAAAATTTATGGATTTTTAAATCACTCTAGGAATTTAGAAATAATTTCTGCTTGAGAAAAATCTAGTATTTTAGCTAATTATTTATTTTTAGGGAAAAATGATGAAAAAATAAATGCTAAAATAAATTGAAAAATTATAAAATCTTGAAATAGTTTAGAAATAAATATACTTTGAATACTTGATGATAAATCAGTTTTGAAATTGGATTCATGAATAGATATAGATTTCCAAGTTGTTTGATGATTTTGAACAACAAACACAGAAATTATATTCTTGTGAAATGATGCAAAATTTTCATGAATTCCTGGTTTAAAAGTAGCATCAAATAATGTTAAAGCTAATCATAGTTTGAAAATAGACAAAATATCTGATGAAGCTATATTTTATCTTCAAGCTAGATGATTAGAAGCAGACTTTTCTAGAAATCTGATTTTGAGAGCGAAAGTAGATGAACTTTATAAATATTTTAAACTTTGTAATAACTTTTTATATGAAGAACTTGTAACAGAGATTTTTAAAAAATAATTTTAATTATAAAAAAATATGTTCAAATCAGACTTCCCAATTTTTGAAAATAATCCATGATTAGTTTATTTGGATACTACAGCTACTGCTCAAAAGCCAAAATTAGTAATAGAAGCTTTATGTAATTTTTATAAAAAAGATTATGCAAATATTCATAGAGGTTCTTATGCTTTGAGTGAAAAATCTGAAGAAGCTTATGATAATTCAAAGAAAAAAGTTAAGGAATTTATAAATGCTTCAAGTATTCAAGAAATAATTTATACCTACAATGCAAATTATGCTCTAAATATTTTAGCTTCTAGTCTAGAATGTTCAGGATATTTAAAAAAAGGTGATAAAGTTTTACTTACTATAACTGAACATCATGCTAATATAGTTCCTTGGCTTAACTTAAAAGAAAAAGCTTGAATAGAAGTAGAATTTATAGCTATAAAAGATGACTTTTCTCTTGATATGGATGATTTCACGCAAAAATATGATGATAAAGTAAAAGTAATTTCTTTTACTCAAGTTTCGAATGTTACGGGAGAAATCTATGATTTAGAAAAAGTTGGGCAGCTTATTAGAGACCGGTCTTCTGACAGACCGGTCTCAGAAAAACCAATTTTCATAGTTGATGCTAGTCAATCTATTCCGCATATGCAAGTTGATGTTAAGAAATTAAACTCAGATTTCCTATTTTTTACAGCTCATAAACTAATGGCAGAAACTTGACTTGGAGTTTTATGGTGAAAGAAAGAAATTCTCTCAAATATGAAATCAGCTTTTTCGGGTGGTTGAGCTATAAATTGGGTGAAAGAAGATTCATATAGACAAGCAGCTCTCCCTAGTAGATTTGAACCAGGAACTCCTCATATTTCTGGAGCTTTGACTTTGCTTAAATCTTTGGAATATATAGAATCAATTTGATGATATGAATCAATTGAAACATATGATAGGGAACTTATAAAATATACTTTGAAAAAATTAGAAGATTTTCCTGAATTGCATTTAGTTTGATGAACTAATTTAGATTCTAGAATCTGAGTTTTCAGTTTTTATCTAGATAATTTTCACTCTCTTGATATAGCAGAAAAGTTAGCTGAAAAAAACATTTGTGTTAGAGCAGGACAACATTGTGCTGAACCTTTAGCCCTAAGACTTGGAATATCATCAACTTTTAGAATGAGTTTATATATTTACAATACTTTTGAGGATATAGATAGATTTTTTGATGAATTGAAAAAAATAATACAAAACTTGGACTAATCCAAGTTTTTATTTTTAATATTACATTTATATTACAAAAAAATTTGCATAATAATAGATTTTCCTTATAAATACACTCTATTTTCATGTTTGAATTATCTTTTTGTAGATAATTGAGATGTGAGAATACGAATACAAAAATCAAAATAAGAGGTGTATTATGGCTGAAATCAGACTTGGAGATGAAGAATATATCGTCTCAAAAACAGATTTAAAAGGGAACATTAAGCATGCAAATGATATTTTTATCAAGATGAGTGGTTATAGTGTTGATGAATTGAAAGATAAACCACACAATATTATTCGGCATCCGGATATGCCAAAAGTTGTTTTTAAACTTCTTTGGGAACGTTTGACGGCTAAAAAAGAAATTTTTGCATATGTTGTAAACAAATGTAAAAATGGGGATTACTATTGGGTTTTTGCAAATGTAACTCCTACTATTAGTCATGGTCAAGTTGTTGATTATCATTCGGTTCGTCGTAAACCAAGCCAAAAGGCTATGAGTGTAATCCCAAATTTATATAGGGAGTTAGTTCAAAAAGAAAAAACTGGAGGAGGAGTTACTGCTTCAGAAAAACATTTGAATGATCTTTTAAAAGAGAAAGGGGTAAGCTATGACCAGTTCATCGCATCTTTACAAGGGTAGTCAGTATTGGTATTTTACTGCTATGTTTCTTCTATTTGCTATATGTGTAGGTATTTTTACCTCAAATTGGTATATAGTAGGAGCTATGCTTTTGGTTCCAATTGGTGGTCTATTTGTTTCTTATGATTCAGATAAGATTTTCATTTCAAAATCTGTTTATGTGGGAATAACTAAACTTACAGAACATATTGGTGATGGGGATTTGAGTTATCGTCTTCCGATGGGGCTTATTCCTGATGATGATCCATGTTTTTCTATGGCAAATGCTATGCATTCTTTAATTGATCAGATTGAAGATGTTACGAGACAGGGAATTTCAGCCTTGGAAGCAGCTAATAATGGAGAAGAGAGAAAAATTTATACAAGTGGTCTTAAAGGAGATATACTTGAATTTGCTCTTGCTACTGATAAAGCAGCTTATACTACAAGAGAAGCATCTGTTCTTCGAACACGAGGAGAGATGTCAAAAGTATTTGCTAATCTTGGCGGTGGTATTTCCAAAGGACTTGAGATTGTCCAAGGTGATTTGCATAATTCATCAGAACTTTCAAAAATTTCTCAGATTATGACGGAGGAAATGATTGCTGAAATTCACAATGCAACTGTTGTTATTGGGAAATCAAGAGAATCATTTGAAAAATCAAAAAATAGAGTTCTTGATACTGTCAGTTCTATTGATTCACTGAAAGGTAATGCTACTGATATTACAGCTATGGTTGCTCTTATCCTTGATATTGCTGATCAAACTAATTTGCTTGCACTAAATGCTGCTATTGAAGCTGCTCGTGCTGGAGAACATGGTAGAGGTTTTGCAGTAGTTGCTGATGAAGTTCGTAAACTTGCGGAAAGAAGTCAAAAAGCTGCGGCTGAAATCAAAGTTACTACTACTAGTATTTTTCAGCAAATTGAGGAAATTGCTGATTCGTCAGTGATTATTGGAGATGATATTCAACAGGCCCATTCTGATTTGGTTGAGATTGACTCTATGTTATCAATACTTTCTCAGGAAACAGCTAATGTTTCATTGTTAGCCAAATTTATTGGTATACAATCATTTGTTAGTATTGTTACTCTTGACCATATCAAATACAAAAATACATCTTATTCATCTGTTGTAAATGGGACTTTGGAAAGCGAGTCTATTCGTTCTACTCATGAGACATGTCGACTTGGTAAATGGTATCTTTCTGAAGGGAAAAAACTGTTTGGCTCACTTCAACAATTTGTTGAACTTGAAAAATACCATGCGATTGTACATAATCTGGTACACGAAAATATTAAGTGTATTGAGAATAATACTTGTGGGAAAGAGTTTCCAAAAATCACATCGAACTTTGAGAAAGTTGAAGACGCTTCCAATAGAGTTTTCGAATTACTTAATCAACTTGCTCCAGCAAAATATCCTGAAGCAAAACAATTATTACTTACTTACAAGCAAAAACTTGCAGCGTAATGTAATCTTGTTACAAAAAATAAAGACCGGTTCATCCGGTCTTTTTCTGATATCTATTTTTTATAGAATTTAAGCACATAATCATCTATAAGCATTCCAGCTTGAGCTCTTTTGAAATGAAAATCATATTTTCTTATAACTAAATCATTATTCAAGAAATTTGCTCCAAGTGCTGTCCAGAATCTGTAAGCTCTTTTTGGATGCAGGTCATGTAAGAAATTTGAATATAATTCTTGTCTACCATTGAAGAAATCTTCTAAATCATTTGCAAAATAATCTTCTGAAAATGCTTCACTTCTGCTTTTTTCTTCTGAAAACTTAGTTTTAGAAAAGTCAAAAGTGTAGTATTTGTAGAAATAATCTCCAGAACTTCAGTAAATTACTTTTATTATATATTTATGATCAGGTGTATTTAAAATAACATTTTTGAAAGAATCTTCCAAATTTGCCATCCGGTAAGGCAGAAATCTATTATTTAATAAATCCAAGATAATGGCTTCTTGTTGCATAGGATTTCTTTTTTCATTATGCAAAGCTGAATTTCTTTTAGTTCTAAAAAGTTCTATATCAATATCTTTTTTAGGATTTGAATATTTTATATCAAGTAAGTATGGAATTGCTCCAATTTCTTTCATTGATTTTGGAGATATTTCATATCTTTTTCCTGGAACAAAATAAGTAAGAGGAAAATTTTTCTTGAATTTTTTTGCAATTCATCTTTCTATATCAGTTTCTTCTTCAAGACCAAGAATAGATATTTTTTGGAATTCTGGATTAATTACAGTTGGATAAATTATTCCTTGTCCTATAAAAGATTGCATATAATAAGGTAAATCTTTGATATTTGAAGATTCAACTAATTCTTCATCAAATTTTTCATAATCATAAGCTATTTCTTCTTTTCTATTTGCTATGTATTCAAATGCAAAATTTTTTCTATCTTTCAGGTTGTTGAAATCAAGAAGTTTCAAATTTCATTCTAATTCATTTCTAGTAGATAAATACAGAGCTGATTTATAATCTTTTTTTGTAAAAATATCATACAGTATTTCTTGAGCTTCTTCAGTGTTTGGCGGAAGAGTATCAACTTCAGCATAAACTAGTTCGCTAGAGTTTGAAATAGCCAAAGTCATAACATCATCTTCATTTGTGATATAAGTATTTTCAAAAATTATTCATTCAATTTCTACTCAATCAATTTCAAAAACTTCTCTATTTTTCAGAATTTTTATCTTTTGTTTAGGAAGATTTTTTTCAAGTAATGGCACTAAAAATGATATAGTTTCAGGAATAAGTAAAACTGGTCTTGGTTTGATTGCTTCATACATTTCAAGTAAAGTATATGGATCAAAATGGTCAGTATGAGCATGACTTATGAAAATTGCACTTATATCTTGCAGTTTAGAATAATCCAATTTTATCATAGGATTTCTTTCCATCATATCCCCAAAAGAATAGTTAGAAAGCCAAGCATCAGAAAGTATTTTTACTTTTTTCCCATTATTTCCAGTTATTTCTACTATAAATTCAGAGTGTCCTAGGTAATCAATATACATTGTCATTATTTTTTATTAAGTAATTTACGAGCATTATCAATTATTTTGCTAAAAAGTAAAGAAAAATATAATTTTTTAAATTTGCAAAATATTAAAATATATCTTCTAAAATAAATTTAAGATTTGTAAAGAAAAATTATAAAATTTTGTCTTAAATTTTTGCATTAAAAAAAATATTGTGATAAAATGAGCAGGAAGTTATCTTATAAACACAAGAAATATGAGAAAAATATTTAAGAAAATATTGGCACTAATGGTTATTTTAAGCCTTTTTGGAAACTATATGGTTTCTTTTTGAGCGGCAGCAGATAATCAAAATGATAAATGAATTTCAGGTTATACTACACTTAGAGAAGTAGATAAATGAACTTTTAATGAATATAGATATAGACTGACTCAACAGTTTTTTAACCTTAAATCAAAATTTGATGTTAATGGTAATTTAGATGCATATACTTTAAATACTATAAAAACTATAGTAACGGCTTCTTATAATTTCCTACCTTCAGATACTCTTAAAAATCAATTATATAAATCAAATTTATTAACAGCTATAGATAGAGGGATAAAATATCCAAATGATGATTCGTCTTATGCAGCTTTAACAAAAGCTATGGGTGATTATATGGATAATGCTGATGTAAAAGCAATAACTTGATCTATTGAAGCTACTCCTACTTCATGAAATGCTCCACTTACTGTAAGTTTAAGAGGGAGAGTATCAGATCCTTCAGGAACTGAAATTCCATCTTATAATTATATTTGGTGGATTGATAAAGGATGAAAAAGAGTAATTCTTGGAAGAAAACAATCACTTTCTTATGTTTTTAATGAAGAAGGGAATTATAGTGTATTTTTAGATGTAAGTTCAAGTCATAAAAATGCTAATTGAAATACTGATGTACTTGGATTTAGTTCTAGAGCAGTTATAGAAGTTAAAGAAAAAGTAGCATCTTTGATAATAAAAGTAAATAATACAAATCTTTGATCTAATGATTCAATTAAATTTTCACCAGATGAGTCTAGATATGGATTAATTTTTGATGCAACATCTTCTACTCCAACAGGAGGAGCTAAATTTGTAAGAACTACTTGGGATTTTGGTAATGGAATCAAAAAATCTTATACTTATGCTCCAAGAATGGAAAGAGTTGTTTATTATGGAGAATGAGAATATACAGTTAAATTAAATTTAACAACAAATGAATGAAAAACAGTTGAAAAAAGTTTTGTAATACAAATTCATAAACCAGTTGCAACTATTCAAGCTGATAAAGAAGAATGATATCAATGAGATAAAATTACATTTTCAGCTAGATCTAATATTGGTCAAAATAATATTACTTATGCTTGGAAAGTTATAGATATAGTATCTGATAAAGTAGTTTATGATAAAGAATGAGCAACTTTTGCTTATACTTTTAACACAAAAGGTAAATTTAATGTACAACTTAGAACTGTAGATCCAGCATGAAATGAGGATGTAGATACTAAAATTATATATATAAATTCTAGAGCACCAGTAGCTGATATTGCGACTTCAATTCCATATACAAATAAACCAAATTATGTACTTCTTGATGCTACAAAATCTTATGATCCAGATTTTATAGATGATGGAAAACTTAAATATACTTGGACTATTGATGGAGAAAAAGTACAATTAGAAAATCCAAATTATAATGGTTCAGTTGGTTACTATACTTTTAGTTCTAAATGAGACCATTCAATTGTTCTTGAAGTAGTAGACCCAGATGGAATAAATGATATTAAAAAATCAAAACTTACTATTGCGTCACTTCTTTCTGTAGATTTTATTACATTTCCAAAAGTTCCTAGAACAAAAGGAGTTATTAAATTTATAGCAGATTCAAAAGATGCAAATTATTTTGAATGGGATTTTGGTGATGGAAATAAAAACACTTCAGTTTCAAATTCTATAACATATATTTATAGCAAAGCTTGAAGTTATAATATGACTTTGAAAGTTAAAAATGCTGAATGAGAAACAACTACATATACAAAATCAGTTTATGTTTGAAATGCAGATTCACCAGTTGCTGATATAACAATAAATAATTGAGATGCTCAGTCTCCATCTCTAGTAGATGATGCTTGTTCTGGTCAACCAGCTTATATTGTAGATAGAACATGACCTATTACTTTTGATGCGGCAACTAGTATAAATGTTGATTGAAATACTTCAGGATTAACTTATTCATGGAAAATAGGATATGATAATAAATATTCTACAAAATCTAGTGTAACTCAAAAATTTGATGAACTTGGATGTTTCCCAGTAAAACTTACAGTAAAATGATTAGGATGAAAAACTGCTACTAAACAAGTTTGGATTAGAGTAGATAATCTTGCTCCAACATTTAACTGACTTGATATAACTACAAACGGTGATGATAAAGATCCAGTAATAGTTCAAGTCGCAGCACAAAATGCAACAGACCCAGATGGTGTAGTACAATCATATTTATGGTATTATTATACAGATTCTGATTCTGAACCACAAGATTTTAGAATCACAAATACTCCAACTACTTCATTTGTTGTTCCAAAAGTAACATGAACTTATTATTTTGTTCTTGTTATGAAAGATTCAAACGGGGCTAGAGTAAGTAGTGAAGATCCAATTAAAGATGATAATGGGAATACTATTGCCGGAAATAAATATTTTATTACTTTGGCTTCTGATAATGTAAATACTCCACTTATTGATTTTAAAGTTGATAATTCATCTGTTGGGATTTGATCACCAGTTACATTTTCTGCATCAGTTAAAAATGTGCTTTGAGAAGATTTAACTTCAAAAGCCCAATATTCATTTGATTTTGATGGTGATGGTTTCTATGATGAAAAATCAACAGAAGCAACTATTGTTCATAAATTTGATACTTCTGGAGAATTTCATGTAAAAGTGAAAGCAATGTATAAATGAATCAGTAATACAAAAAGTATAACTGTAAATATTGCAAATAGATTAGAATCAAATTTTGATTATATTTCTATAGGAAATAAGTTCATATTTATTGATAAAAGTATAGGCAAAGTTGATTCTAGAAAATGGGATATGTGAGACGGAACTATTATTGATACAAAAGATTTATTTTCTTATGAATATGAAGATAATAAAACAATTCATAGAGTTTCTCTTCAAATATCAGAATGAACAAAAACTGATACAAAAACAATTATAACAAAAAAAGATATTAAAAATGAACTTCTTTTAAATAATGATTGAATAAATATTGTTTCGTCACCTGCTTATAATAAAGATGATTCTAGTGTAGAAATTCCAGAAAAAGATACTCCATTTGTATTATATTTATGAGCTTCAAAATGAGATTTTAAATATTATTCTATAGATTTTGATACTTCAGTTGATTCTGATTTAAATGGAACAAAAGATGATGATACAGATAATCTGAATACTGAAACTTATGAAAATGGAGCTCCTATAAAAGTAACATTAAATGACAATAAAACTCAAAATATAAAAGTTTCATTACTTGATGCTAATAAAAAAGTTGTTTCTAGTCAAGAAATCAAATTAACAAAAGATTATATAAAAGAAGAAAATATTGACTTAGATTCTCTATCTTTTTCTTGAGTTACTGATGCTCAAAGAGCTCAAATAGAAACTCTTAAAGATTATGTAAAAAAACTTCCACAAGAATCTAGATTAAAAGCTATGAAATATGTTGAAGCTTTACAATCAGCTTGGTTTGATGATAGAGAAAAAACACAAGTTATACTTGATTTTGAAAGATATATAAATTGAATTACTTTTATAGATAAAGATAATGTTATAAATTTACTAGAATCTTTTATAGTTGAAAATGACACTGATAAAAGTACTAGAAATATGGCACTTAAAGTAATACAAGGTTTAATTCCAAAGACAGATCCAAATTATAAAACTATAATGGATAAATTGGATTTATTAAAAACTTGAACAGCTGATCAAGAAACTGCTAAAAAAATAGGAACAGAAATTCTTGATATTGTAAAAAATATTTCAGCTATTTCTAATGAAGATAAAGTTACAATAAAAGCCCAATTACAATATCTTATTTATGGGAATAATATTCCTAAATCTGTAGTTAATGAAGTTGCTAATGAATCATGAACTGGATCGACTATAACAAGTATCCTAACAAATATAGTTTATATATTCCTAGCTTTTATCGGATTACTTTTACTTGTTATTTTAGCTTTCTTTATCTACTATAAAATAGTTAATAAAGACCCAAATACAGCTTTCCAAGATTTTATTATAGAAAAAACTTCTGGTTCAAAAGCGAAAGTTCCTGTTTCTGA
Organism: Patescibacteria group bacterium; assembly: GCA_036170435.1. Taxonomy (GTDB): domain Bacteria; phylum Patescibacteriota; class Gracilibacteria; order BD1-5; family UBA6164; genus JAQVPN01. The sequence goes on along the minus strand of JAVHPF010000083.1, from coordinate 17,819 downwards.
TGTTTTAGCTTGAATAGATGAAAGTATTTTTGCTAATGTAAAAGAAGAAGAAAAGGATGAAGAAATAGAAGCAAAACAAGTTAGAGAAGACTCTTCTTCTGAAACTAAAAGTGAAGCTATTCCTGATTGGTTAGCAGGTACTATGAATTCTTTTTCAGACACTGCTTCAAATAATGCGAGTTCAAGTGTTGAAATTAAAGAAGAAGTTACTAAAGAAGTTCAAGAAGAAAAAGTTCCTGACTGGTTAACTGGAAAAACTACTAATGGAGTTTATGTTCCACCTAAAATTGAAATACCGGAGGAAAAGGATGAACTTGAAGAAGATAGTTTTACTTCAGAATCTAGTGATGTTTTAGAAGAAGATAAAACAGAAATTATTCCTGATGAAACAACTGAAAAAGTAGAAGATGCTAATATTCCTGATTGGTTATCAGGAGCTATAAAAGAAACTCCAAAAAAGGAAGAAGCTCCAAAAAAAGAAAAACATGAATTCAAGGCAAAAGCTGCTCCAGCTGAATCTACTATTCCTGATTGGTTAAAAGATTCTTTAAGTACAACTGAAACTAAAGAAGAAGTTGCTACTACAGAAATTCAAGAAGAAAGTGTTGATGAAATTTTAGCAAAAGACCAAGCAGAAGATGCAATTGTTTCTAAAAAAGAAGAATCAAATATTCCAGATTGGCTATCTTGAAGCTTAAAAGAAACACCAAGTGAAGAAAAGATAGAAGAAACTAAATTACCAGATTGGTTATCATGATCTATGGATAATGAAATTAAATCTGATAATAATGAAGCTTCTCTTGATGAAGATTTAATAGAATTTAATGAAGTTCCAGCTACAAAAGAAGCAAAATTACCAGATTGGTTAATGGAAAATGATTCTGCAAATAATGAAACTGAAGAAATTCCAGAAGAAGAATTAAAAGTTGTAGAAATTGATGAAAATCCTTTCTCAAATCTTATTTTTGAAACTGAAAAAGAAGAAGAAAAAGTTATTCCAAGTTGGGATGAAATAGTTAAAAAAGAGCCAAAAGCTAGAAAAGAACATTCTCCAAAAACTGAAAAAACAACAGATAAAAAACCAACTACTACTTTGAAGAAAAAAGCTCCAAAAGAAAAAGTTGAGGAATAAACTAAAAAGAAGCGATTTTAATCGCTTCTTTTTAGTTTATAAATATTTAAATCTCAGTAAAAACCCATCCCCTCGTTCCTCGGGACTTCCCTTGAAAAGGGAAGAAATATTGCTCTATTTCCTCCCTTTTCAATGGAGGTGGCTGAAAGCCGGAGGGTTTTATATACTAAGATTTAAAACGTCTTTTTATTTTATAAATATTTCCATTCTCCAAGAGCTAAATCTCAAAGTTTGTATTCTCAAATACTGATTCTTTTTAGATAAACCACTTTGTTATCTACAGCTTCAAGCATTTTCTTGATTTGATGAAATTTTCACTCTGATATGCTTATATAAATTTCATCATCAGAAATTACTTCTACTATTGCTGGCTTTGTGATGAAATCATCAATTTTGAGTCAGTTTTCTAATTTTTCTATATCTTTTTTATTTAAAGATTTTTCTATTTTTACGTAGTATTTTTTGTGAATATCTTTCTTAGGACTTATTAATTTATGAGTAAAATCTCAGTCATTTGTAAGTAATAAAAGACCTTCAGTATCAACATCTAATCTACCAACAGGAGAAAGTAAATTTACATAAGGACAATCATCAAGCAAGCTTCTATAACTTTGATATTTTGCTTCAGGTTTATTTGAACTTAGATAATCTGCTGGTTTATTAAGAACAATATAAATAAATTCTTTCGCTTCAAATTCTTCTTCTCAAATCCTTAAATCATCTCACCATTCTAGTTTATAATCTGGGCTTATTACTAGATTATCATTTACTTCTACAAGTCAGTCTTTTATAAGTTTTACTACATCTTTTCTTGAACCATATCACAAATTTGACAGGTATTTATCTATTCTTATCATATTTTTAAATTATTTATATTTATATAGAACCCCTCGCCTCGTTCCTCGGCACTCCCCTTGGAAAGGGGAGAAATAGAACATAATTTTTTACTTTTTATTTCTTCCCTTTTCAAGGGAAGTCCCCGAAAGGGGATGGGTTTTCTTAGTATAATATAATCTTTTTTTGTATTTTTTGAAATTTTTATATAATTAATTCAAATTTTAAAAAACAATTTATGAAAAAAGTTTTAATTTTAACAGGATCTTATTGATCTGGGCATAATAGAGCAGCCCGTGTTTTGGAAAAACAATTGATAGAAGAATGAAATCAAGTTTTAATTCTGGATATAGTTGATTTTTTGAATGAAAATTCTATGAAATCTGGAAATATTACTAAGAGTTTTTATGAAGATTTTTGTGAAAAATATAAAAAAGTTTGGGAGATGACTTTTAATATTTTTGATGATGCTATAGTAAAAAGAATTCTTTATGGTATAAAATATCCAGTTTTTCAATCTAGATTTGATGATTTTGTGAAGACTTACGAACCAGATGTAGTAATATCTGTTTTTCCTTTTTGGCAAGGATTTATTAAGCATTATTTGAAAAAATATGAAAAGACTTTTAAAACAGGGGTTTTTATAACAGATTCAATTAAAATTCATTCAATTTGGTATTTAAATAAAGATTATATAGATTATTATTTTGTTATTGACGAGATTACAAAGTTAGAATTTATAGAAAAATTCAATCATACAAAAGATAATGTAGTTGTTTCTTTTTTCCCTTTAGAACCAGATTTCTTTTTAGATAAAAAAGAAATTAAAGTAAAAAATATTATTTTACTTTTGACTTCGCAGGAAGAGAATTTTATTTTAGATTTACTTGAAATTTTAAAAACTAGGAAAGAAATAAATGTAAATATTTTAGCTGGAAGAAATAAAGTATTGTTTGCTTATGTAAAAGAGTTTTATGCGGATATTGATAATTTCAAATTTTATCCATTTTTTGATATTAAAGCAGAGCTTAAAAATATAGATTTAGTAATTTCTAAACCAGGATGAGCAATAATTTCAGAATGTATAGCAAGTGACGTTCCTGTAATAATTCCTACTTTTATAGCTGGACAAGAGGAAGGGAATAAGCTTTTAGTAGAATTATGAGAAGTATGATTTTTTGAACCCTCTGCTTCAAAAATAGATTTTGCTTTGAGATATTTTGATTTTTCACGTATGCTTCCAAATTTTGCAAAGATAAAAAATAAAGATTCAGTAAAAGTGATTTTAGATAAATTAATGAATTAAAAAATATTTTTTCTTTGACATAAAGAGTTATTTTGTTATAAATAACTCTTATTTTTTATTTTTTTGTGAGTATGACTACGAAATGACCAAATTTATATACTATTCCAGCAATGGCTGAAGATTTGAAAGATTGTATTAAAATAGAAGATGATCCTAAAAAGCAAATAGATTTAATTACAGAATATTTAAAATCACTTAAAAAAGATAAAAATATTGATTCAAATCTATTAAAGGTAATTGCCAGACTTCTATCAAAGAAATTTGATAAGTATGATTGAAATACTGATTTAAGTCCAGCAGATATTGAATATGTTAATCTTACTGCTTTTTCTAAGAAAAAGGTTGTGGTTCGTGATTTCGTAAATAAATTTCCAAGTAGAGAAGATAGGCAAAAAATATTAGCAGATTTAAAATTATTATCATCAAATGAAGAACTTTTTGAATCCCTAGAATGATTAGGTATTGATTTAACAATAATTGAATTATTTAGATTATTTGTAAGAGAAAGAGATAGCTCAGATTTAACTGATGTAATTTCTACATATACAAAAGAGTTAGATGATGACCGACAAAATGCATTTTTAGAAATACTTATGGCTGCAAAAGCTCCAGATTCATTATTAAATAATTTCGATAAATTGATTACTGATGATGATGAAGAAAAAGTTGATTTCAACATATCAGAAAGTGGTAAATATGTTCAAGAAAAAGTTGCTTGATTACTTGAAATGAGTGAAACAGATAGAAAAAAAGTATCAGATTTGAATCCTTTTATGCTTGATTTAGATTTTGAAACTGGTTTGAAAATATTTTCTTTTCATAGATTTAGAGAAATTTATAATAAAAATTTTCTGCAAATAGCAAATAATATAATAAATAGAGAATGAGTAGATTGAGAACAATTATTTGCTAATGATATCTATAAAATAAATATGAAAAAACTGTTTAGATTATCAAAATCTACTCAAAATGTTGAAACAAAAGAACTTCAATATGCTTATCAGTTTATTATGGATTGGGATATATCAAATTCTAATTTAACAGAAGAAGATATTTTTAATATAGCAAAAATGCTTGATACTGAAATAGATAGTATTCATCTAGTTAAACCAATTTGAAAGAATAGATATGATCATCCTGTAAAAACTAGTTCTGAAAGATTTGTATATAAATGATATTTTTCAAAATCTGAAAATAAATTTTTGGAATCAAATTTAGTATTTTTAGAAGAAGACAGAATATGAAATGATAAGAAAAAAGTTTTGAGACTTACTTTAGCAGATACTAATCAAGACGAATATATATATCTTATAACTCAAATAAGTTATTATATAAAGCATAAAAAATTCATAGATAAACATCAATTATATTTTTCAATTTATGATGAATATAATAAAAAAACTTTTGAATGAGATAAATTATATGATCCACATACGTTTGAAGAACAATATGCAAATATATTAGAAAATCTTGTTATTCCACTTTCAGTTGAAGCTAAAGATTTAGGATTAAAAGCGAGAAGTACTTCTCTTGTATGAATTTACTGAACAGGAAAAAGTCAACATATGTTAAGTTTATTAAAAGAAAAAACCTTTGATTATAATTGAAAAAACTTCAATTTAAATGCGACAGTTATTAACATAGATCTTAATTTATTTAAATCTATATTAACTACTCCAATTTGATGAATTAAATCAAGACTTGATAAAATATATGAAAATACAGGAGCTCCGATATTATTATCTATAGAGGATATTGATACTCTTGTAAATGAAAAAAAACATGATGTAAATGATGAAATAGCACAAGCTATGACTATATTTTTTGAATGAGTATGATCTACTCCAGTTTATGTTATATCAACAGCAAATGATCCAACAAAATTATCAGAAAGACTTATAAGAGCAAATAGATTAGAAAACACAGTTTATTATTGATTTCCAACTATAAAAGAGAAATTAAAAATTTTCCAAGACCATATTTCTGAAAGAAATCTTGATTTTCCTACTGAATTTATGGATTGAATAACTGATGAGAAATATTTTGTTAGTTGGACAGCTAGTAATATAGGAAATTTTGTATCTAGATTATCGGATTTTATGAAAATTAGAAAAGAAATTTTTTGAGAAGAAGTGAGGCTTGATATGGAAATTATTAATAAGATTTATATGGATTCATATGTGCCAGTTGCCGATATGAAGGAAACAGATGCAAAAATTCGTAAATGGATAGAAAATATGAAACCAAGTAATTTATCTAGTTGAGTAATGTGATTTAATACATCAAAATAATAAATCAAAAAAAGAGCTTAAGCTCTTTTTTTGATTTATTTAAAAAATCTATATAATAAAAAAAATAATTTAATGAAATAAATATGCAACAAAGCTTTTTAAGTACAGATTTTTCAGATAAACATATATTACTAGATAGAACTAGATTTTTTTTGAGTGCAAAAAATGATAATATAAAATTAGAACAAATAGATGAAATAGAAGATATTTTAAAAGCTCATTCTGACTTGTATTATAACAAAGAAGAACCTTTAATATCAGATAGAGAATATGATGAACTTTTCAAAAAATTACAAGCTTTAGAAGAAAAATTTGGCATAGATATTGAGACAACAAAGCAAGTTTGAGCAGAAATTGGGCAATCAAGTTTTTCTAAAGTAGCTCATTCTAGACCGATGATAAGTCTAGACAATACTTATAATGCTGAGGATTTAAAAGATTTTGATGAGAGAGTGGAAAAAAATAGTCCCCCTTATCAAGGGGGAAAGCGAGGAACGAGCAGGGGGATTGAATATATCATGGAATTCAAGTTTGACTGACTGGGGCTTGAACTTATTTATGATAATTGAGAACTTATTCAAGCTATAACTAGATGAAATTGAATAGAGTGAGAAGATGTTACAGTGAATGCTTTTCAAGTTGCAAATATTCCAAAAAAAATTCCTTATAAAAATAGACTTGAAGTTAGATGAGAGGTTGTTATGCCAATTTCAGCTTTTGACGAAATAAATAAAAAAGCTTTGAAAGACGGAACTAAAATATTTTCAAATCCTAGAAATGCAGCAAGTTGAAGTCTAAGACTACTAGATGCTTCAGTTACAAAGGAAAGAAAACTTAAATATTTTGCATATGATTTAGCGAATTTTGATGAATTTGCAAGAGAAGAAAATAAACAAAATTATTTTGATGTTATCAAGGATTTAGAAAGTTTCTGATTTGATATTTCATCTTATTTTAAAACTTTTTCTCACATTGAAGATTTGATAAAAGAAATAGTTAAGGAAAATGGGGAATTGAAAACTAAGCAAGAGTTTATTTCGGGGCTTGATTTTGATATTGACGGGCTTGTTATAAAAGTAAATGATATAAGTTTGTGGAATGAAATTGGTTTCACTGCACATCATCCAAGATATGCGATTGCATACAAATTTCCTGCCGATATTATAACTACAAAAATTCTTTCTATTGACACTTCAGTTGCTAGAACTGGAACTATAACTCCAGTTGCTAATTTGGAAGCAGTAAATGTTGGTTGAGTAATAGTTAGAAGAGCAACTTTGCATAATTATGAGGAACTTAGAGAAAAAGATATCATGATTGGTGATAATGTTTTCATCAAAAGAGCGGGAGAGGTAATACCAGAAGTAATTTCAGTTATAAAAGAAGTTAGAACTTGAGATGAAATTTTTATTCCTATTCCAGAAATTTGTCCAATATGTTCCACGAAAGTAGCAAAAGATTCAGATAAAGTTAGATATTATTGTCCAAATCACATAGGCTGCCCAGCTCAGATTTCTGGTAAAATAGCTTATCAAGTTGGGAAACAATGACTAAATATTGATTGACTTGGAGAAAAACAAGTTGAACTTTTTATAGAACTTTGATTTATAAATGATTTATCTGATGTGTTTTTATTAAAAAATCATAGGGAAGAATTACTTACTCAAGAATGATTTAAAGAAAAATCAGTAAATAATTTGCTTGAGCGAGTAGAAAATTCTAGAAATATGAATATTTCAACTTTTTTAGTAAGTCTAGCTATTTCTCAAGTAGGGAAAAAATGAGCAAAAGTGATTTCAAAATTATTTAAAAACCCAGGTGATATAATACTATTTCCTTTTTCTGAAATTGATTTCGAAGAGTTGGCAGATATTTGACCAGAAACAGCAAAAAATATAGTGGTTTATTTCAAAGAAAATAAAGAATTCATTGAAAAATTTTTACACGAAGTAAATATTGATTTTGGAAATAATTTAAATAATGATTGAAAATTATCTTCAAAAAAACTTTGTATAACTGGTAGTTTTGATTGAATTACTCGTGATGATATAGTTAAAATTATAGAAGAAAATGGAGGCGAATTTGTATCAAGCGTAGGGAAATCAACTGACTTTCTAATAGCTTGAGAAAAAGCCGGTTCAAAAGCAGCAAAAGCGACTGAACTTTGAGTGCAAGTTTTGAGTTTGGAAGAGTTTTATAAGATGATTTAATTTATATTTTTACTATTGACTTTTTTATTAAAAGTAGTAAAATAAAAGTCTAAATTAAAAAGATAATAGAAATTATATGAAGTATCAAATAAGTAATATACATCAAACTTGAACAGTACAAAATTCAAAAAATCCATTAGCTCCCAATAGATTAGAAGTATTAGCCTCAGTTGAGGCTGTTTTAGATTTTGATTTAAATTTACTTACTAAATTAGCAGAATTATCTAAATCAATAATAAAAAGGTGATTTGATAGAGATGAACAAATTGTTATTCCATTTGATATTCTTGAATATGTGAATTCTCAAATTTGAACTGATATTCATAAATATATAACAAATACAGAATTTAAGAAAAAAATTATTTCTGTTTTGAAATTAGAAAAAAATTATTGATTTTTTATTGATAATTTAAGCTCACAAGTTCCACATCTTGAGAATAAACAGGAAATTATACAAGAATGAAGCATTTTGCCACAATCTGTTAATGTTGAAAAAGAGTGGAACCTAGTTTTGATACCAATAAATTATGATGAAAATAGAGGAACTAGATTTTATAGAAATGCATGAATTTGAGAAACAAATTTAGATTATTTATTTAAGCTGTTATCTTTAGATTCTAAAGAAAAAAGGATTTCATTTGTTGAAAATATTAACAAAGATATAGATTTATCAAAATTATCAAAAGCAGAATTATCAGAGTACTTTTCTTCTTGAAATTACCTTAATTTTCTTTTTGAAAAAATTATAAAAGAAATATATAACTATTCAAATTGAAATATAGATAGAGAAATAAGTATAGGAATTGCTGGGGCTATACTTAGAGAAGATTTTGATATGGAATTTAATCAAATAAATAATTTCTTTAATATAATTTCTAAATTAGTTAAAGTTCCTGCGACTAAAGAGCAAAAAATATATATCCCACTTAGCGATTTATCAGAAATTTTAGAACAAAAGCAATTAAACGCACAAAAATTTATAACAAATCCATTATTTAAGAAAAAAATAAGACAAACACTAACACTTGAAAATAATTATTGACTTGTTATAAATAAAAATACACAAAAAATAGTTATGATTCCTGTTGATGATGGAGTTAGAAGATATTCATGAGTTTCTAAAGAAGATGTAGAATATATAACTATAGAAATTTTGAAACTTGATACAAAATGAAAAAGAACTTCTTATATTGATTCAATTATTTCTAATATAGATGTATCTAAATTTAGTAGGGATGATATAATAAATAAGTTTTCAAAATGAAAATATGTTAATTATATATATACTGAATTAGCTAAATCTATATATAATTTAGCTGGATGAAATATAGATTTAGATATGGCAAAATGAGTGGCATGAGCATTATTTAGAGAAGATTTTGATTTTGTTAATTCTTCAATTTGATGTAATGTTTTAGAAAAATTCTCAATGACTTTATGATTAAATGTTTCTAGGCTTTATAGAATTGATGATGAATTAGAACAAAAGTTAAAAACATCTATTGATGTTTTGGAAGACTTGTTAAAGCAAAATTTATCTATTTCATCTAATGATATAGAAGTAAATAAATTTCGTAAAAATTTTACAAATGATATTTTTACAGAATTTTCTATAAAAGTAAAAAATTCTTTTGAACATGCTTGATTTTGAAATATAGATGATGATTTAATAAAATGAATGTTTAGATATGTTGTTCATAAATGAGATATAAAAAATCCAATGAAAGATTTTACAGAAATAGTTTTTTCTAGAATTGAGACAAAACTTAACCAATTAGCTACTCTTTTTTGATTTTTCAATTCTCATGTTTTGAAAATTTGAAATGAATCTTATGCTTATCCAAATTTTAAATTTAGAGATATAGAAATAGAAGATGATAAATACAGTGTTAAGAAGGTATTTTCACTTATTTCAGAAAAATTAGAAAGATATCGTGTTTTAGATCAAGAAATAGCTAAAGTATCTCGTCCACTTGTTGATGTCAGATTTTCTTTATCTTCAAATAGGAAAGTAATACAGAAATTAGAGCAGGAGATTTCTAAAATAGAAACAGATTTAAAAATATTAATTTCTGATATTGATTCTCTTAGTAATAATATTCCTACATGAGCTTTTAATCATTTTAAAAAGAAGAAGGCTTTACAAGAATTAGCAGAATTAAAAAATAGAAAGATAGAATTAGAAACTAAAATAGATGAATCTAAAAAAAATTTAATTAGACTTAAAAATGAATCACATACTTTATTAACTCAATTATCTTCAAATCCTTTAAAGCTTGAAATAGAGAAATTGGAACAAGAAAAAAAGCTTTTGGAAGAGCAAATAGAAAGAATCAAAGAAGATTTTTCAAATACACTATTTTATGGTCTTAGACAAGATAAAAAATAAGCATTCGCAAGATGCTTATTTTTCTGTTTTAAATTAAGAGTAAAGCAGTTTAAAAGTCAAGAAGTTTTTTTGCATGAAGAGAATTAATATGATATTATTTTATAGAGATTTAGAAAATAATTAAAACAAAAACAAAATATGAAGAAAATAATAGCATTACTTATTCTAATTAGTTTAAATTGAAATTTTGCACTTGCTCTAGCTGATGATACTTCTACTTGAAGTTCTTTTGTTGCGGAACAAGCAAACCCAGATTTGATTGATAATACAGATATTACAGCTCCTGTAAATGAAGATAATTCTATTAGTTCTGATAATTCTAGCGAAACTCCTGTAGTTCAAACAAAAACAGTAAACGAAAAAATAATTGATGCAATTAAAAATAAAACTAATACTAAAGAGAAAAAAACTACTATTGTTCCAAAAACAGTAGTTAAAAAAACAAGTGCTAATTGAAGAGTCTTAGATAATTTTAAAAATAGGGAAAAATCATTACTTTTTAGTAATGAAGTTATATTTTCAGGTTCTAGTCTAGATTTACTTAATACTTGAAAGAAAATGGATATTTATTCTAGAATAAAAGATCAAATCACACAAAATAGACAACAAGCAGAAACTGAAAATGAAGTTTTAGCGAAAAGAATAAATTCATTGTCTTGAGCTATAAGTGATTTAGATTCTGATATTAATGACACAGAAGATACTATTAGAAAAACAACTATTGATATTATAACTACTACAAATGATATATCTGATACAGAAACTGAAATAGAAGATATTAGACAAAAAGTTGAAGCGAATAAAAAAATTATTTTAGAATATTTAGTTCATCTTTATAAAACAGGTAATTTAGTTTATGATGAAGGGAAATTGGATTCTATTAGAACTATTTTATTATCTTGAGAAGGTGATTTAGGAGATGTATTATCAGATTATTATTTCAAAAGTGTTATAGAAGTTACAGGTCAAGAACTTATTGCAAAACATAGAAGTCTTATAAAAGATTTATTTCTAAAAAAGAAAGATTTAGAATCTAAAAAGGAAGATTTGGCTAATCTTAGAAATGAGCAATTAGTTCAAAAAAAATCTCTTATACAAAAAAAAGTAATTAGACAAAAAATCCTTGATATTACTCAAGGAAATAGTGATAAATATGTAGAATATATAAAAGAAAAATTAGAGTCAGAAAAAACATTTTCTCTAAAACTTTTACAACAAAAAATTACTTATAAAAATATTAAAGAAGATTTTTTGAAAGACAATAAATGTCCACGAGTTGATTTAGAAACTGGTGATATAACTTGAGATGTAACAGATAGATGTAGAGAATTATCAGTCGTTATAAAAGATGAAGCAGCTTTGTGAACATTAGAAAAAGATAAATCAGGCAATTCATTTGTTTGGCCAATTGCTCCAACAAAATGAATAAGTGCATTTTACCATGATCCAGATTATTTCAGAGCTCTTTGAAGCGAACACGAAGCTATAGATATAAGAGCTCCACAAGGAACTGATATAGTTGCTCCAGCCGATGGATATGTAGTTTATGTAAATCCTCCAGTGGATAATTGATATTCTTATGTAGCCCTTAAACATGCAGATTGATTTGTAACAGTTTATGGTCATATAAGTGATACTTCAGTAAAAAAATATGATTTTATAAAAGCTTGAGAAGTATTTGCAAAATCTGGTTGATCTAAATGAACTAACTGAGCAGGTCCTATGACTTCAGGTCCACATTTACATTTTGAAATGATAAAAGATAAAGATTTTGTAGATCCACTTAATTATATGGATTTAACTAAACTTGGACTTTGAAAATTACCAGATTCAAAATATATTTATAAATATTCGGCAGATTTCAAGGCTACTTATGGATATAATTTATCAAATGTAGATTCTTACAGTAAAAATACTTTTGTTCTTAATTGAAATAGCGAAGTAGATAGACAAAAAGATTTACTTTCTAAATATGCTTCTCCTGTATTTTCAGATTGGAATATTTGGGTAGAAGAATCACTTGATGCTAATTTAGATCCTAGTTTTGTAATGTGTATAGGTTTAGCTGAAACTGGTCTTGGTAGACATTTAAAATCTGGTTATAATGTATGAAATGTAGGGAACACAGATTCATGAGATGTAAAAACTTTTGGTTGAGCTAGAGCTTGAGTAGATTGGATGACTAGAACTTTGAATAATAAATATCTAGGAAAATATAATGCTGTATCAATGCTTAGTAGATATGGAAATAATTCTGGACCGATATATGCTTCAAGTCCTATAAATTGGCATAATAATATTATTAGATGTATGTCAGCATTAAAAGGAAAATCTATTCCAGATGATTACAATTTTAGATTAAGATAAAAATAATTAATAAATTTAATATATGAAAAAAATAATTTATATAATTCTAGCTTTTCTAAGCTTCGCAAATACAGTTTGAGCTATGGATACTAGTTCTGCTCAAGATTCTGCTTGAAGTACAGGTGATGCTGCCCAATCAAATCTTTCTACTATAATTTTTTGATTTCTAAATAAAGATTTCTTACTTTGACTTGTTTCAGCTATAGTAGCTATAATAATAACTTTTTTCTTACAAAAATATGTAGAGAAAAAATTAGAATTATATTTGATAGAAAAATCTTGAAATTGAGGATGAAAAGAAGAAGTATTTGGTATAATTCTTAGAACAACAAAAGTATCTATTTGGGCTATATGAATAATAACAGCTCTTAGTTTTATGTGAATTGATTTAGCTATATTTATGGGTTGAATTGGGCTTTGAGTATGATTTGCTTTGCAAACTTTCTTGAGTAATTTTCTATCTTGAATAATAATGGTTTTGAGTGGTGATTATAAAAATTGAGATTTGATAGAATTACAATGAAAATTAGGTAAAATAATAAAAATCGATACTTTTTCTACAACAGTTGAACAATTTGATTGAGTTAGATTCTTTGTACCAAATGTAGAATTTTTGAAAAATGTTGTTGAAAATTATAATTCAAATGATAAGAGAAGAACAGAAATAGAAATAGGTTTAGAATATGGTTCTGATATAGTAAAAGCAAAAACAATATTACTTAAAATAGTAGATA
>JAVHPF010000083.1:0-4456 GCA_036170435.1 Patescibacteria group bacterium | reverse complement strand
GAATATGGTTCTGATATAGTAAAAGCAAAAACAATATTACTTAAAATAGTAGATAATTTCCCAAATATTCTAAAAGATCCTGCACCAAAAATTGTAGTTAATGAATTTGGAGGAAGTTCTATAAATGTTAAATTATGGTATCGGACTTTAATGACAGATAAAACATTTTTTGCAACTAGATCTAATGTAATGGAAACTATAAATCTTGCATTTAAACAAAATGATATAGTTATTCCTTTTCCACAAATTGTTCTTAATCAAAGATAATTTTAAAAAAAGCTAAAAAAATTTGCATTTAATAAGTAAATTAATTATAATCACACTGTTTTATTTTATTAAACAATAATTTTTATGACAAATAACATAAAAAAATCTTTATTCGCTGCTGCTTGAGTAGTTTTAGTTGCTCAAAATGAATTAACTAATGCCGCTATGAATTTTGGTGGTAATGCTTGAGTTAGTCAAAATTTACAAGGATCTAATCAATCTGCAGATCAATCAATCCAAACTCTTATTGGGAATGCTATGAATTTCTTATATATTTTAGCTGTAGTTTATGGTATTTGGGGAGGTTTCCAAATATTAACAGCTGCTGGAGCTGATGATAAAGTTAAAAAAGGTAAAACTATACTTACTCAAGCTTTAATTGGTCTTGTTGTAATATGGTTAGCAAGTTCAGTTGTTCAATGGCTTGTTTGATGAATACTTAAATAATCAATTAAAAGACAAATAAAAAAAATTGGGATAATCCCAATTTTTTTATTTGTCTTTTTTAGTAATCATAATTATCATCCTCATCTTTTTTCTTCATAATCATTCCAGCAAGTCCAAATCAAATTCAAACTCAAGTTAAAATCGATAGGAAAGTAAGAAATCAAGTATAAGCTTCTAGTAATATGAAATATCCTAAACTTACATCTCACATAGCTAAATTTTCTATTACAACGATTAATCAGATAACAAGAGAAATTCCAAAAAGTAGTTTATAAAACATGATTTTAAATAATTTTAAGATTTAAATTTGTTCCTATTTTAAAGATTATATATTTTTTTTCAAATATATTGTAAAAAAAGCCACTTTTATTATAATAGGGCTCAAATTCTTTAGTTTTTAAATTGATTAAAATGTACAACCACTTCGAGATAGAAAAAAAATGGCAAAAATTTTGGGAAGATAATAAAACTTTTAAAGTTTTAAATCCGAATGAGACCGGTCTTAATTGAAGACCGGTCTCTGAAATGCCTAAGTTTTACACACTAGATATGTTTCCATATCCTTCAGGGGCAGGTCTTCATGTAGGTCATCCAGAATGAATGACAGCTAATGATATTGTTGCTAGATATAAAACAGCAAATGGATTTAATGTACTTCATCCAATGGGCCGGGATGCTTTTTGACTTCCAGCTGAAAACTATGCTATCAAAACTGGTACTCATCCAAGAATCACAACTGATGCAAATATTCAAACTTTTAAAAAGCAAATAAAGGCTCTAGGATTTTCTTATGATTGGGATAGAGAAATAGATACAACTGATCCAAAATATTATAAATGGACTCAATGGATTTTCTTGAAATTATTTGAGGCAGGACTTGCTTATGAACAAGACCTACCTATAAATTATTGTCCTTCATGCAAAACTGGTCTAGCTAATGAAGAGGTACTAAATGATTGAACTTGTGATAGATGTTGAACTTCTGTAGAAAAGAAAAAAATTAGACAATGGGTACTTGCTATTACTAAATATGCGGATAGATTAGCTGCAGATGTTGATAAACTTGACTGGCCAGAAGGGATAAAAGATATGCAAAGAAACTGGATCGGTAGAAGTGAAGGAACTCAATTTAAAATGTTTAAATATAATCCCCCAGCTTTCAGCCATACCACAGGCACTTCCTTTGGTCGCCCGCTTGATAAGGGGGACTCTAGTGGTGAGTTCATAGAAGTTTATACTACTCGTATAGACACTGTTTTTGGGATGACTTATGCAGTTATGGCTCCAGACCACAAAGATGTTAGGGATTTTATTACAGAGTCAGAAAAAGAAGCTTGTTTAAATTATATAGAAATAGCAAAAAATAAATCTGACCAAGACAGAACAGGAAGCAAAGAAAAAACTTGAGTTTTTACAGGAACTTATGTAATAAATCCTTTTAATTCTGAAAAAATCCCAGTTTATATCTGAGATTATGTTCTAGGAAACTACTGAACTTGAGCAGTTATGGCTGTTCCAGCTCATGACGAAAGAGATTTTGAATTTGCAAAAGTTAAAAATATAGAAATAAAAGAATCTATTTCTGGATGAAATATTGAAGAATCAGCTTTTTGCGAAGACTGAATTTTAGTTAATTCATGAGAATTTACTTGATTAAAATCTGAAGAAGCAAGAAAGGCTTTAACTGAATTTGCTGAAAAGAATAATTTTGGTACTAAAAAAGTAAATTACAAACTTAGAGATTGGTTATTTTCTAGACAAAGATATTGGGGAGAACCAATTCCTTTGATTCATATTTCACTAGAAGATTATACTAAACTTCCAAAATTAAATGCAAATGATTATGATGATGAAATGACTATTTGGTCTTGAAGAGATTTAGTAGAAAAATCAAAATTAGCATGAGTAAAATCATGAAATTCTATTGTGGTATCAAAAAATTGAAAAGAGTTTTTATTTATAATTGATGAAATAGTTGAATTTAAAAATTATGATGAAGCTATAAATTCTGATGAAATATCATTTATTCATAATAAGCATCCTGAATTAGAAAAAGAATCAGATATTAGAAATATAATAATAAATAGAGTACAAAATAATCCAAAATTAAAACAAAATTTAGAAAATTGAGTAATATTTTATTCTTGAAAAGTTTTTTCAAAAATTTATGATTGAATTTATACAAAAATAGTTTGTGATTATAGACTTCCTCTTGAACTTCCAGAAGTTGAAGATTTTGCTCCATCTGGTGATGGACAATCTCCACTTGCAAAAGTAGACAGCTTTATTGAAGTAAAATTAGCTGATAATCTAAATTGAAAAAGAGAAACTAATACTATGCCTCAATGGGGTGGGTCTTGTTGGTATTATTTGAGATATATGGATCCAAATAACTCAGAAAATTTAGTAGACCCAGAAGTAGAAAAATATTGGGGACAAGTTGATTCTTATGTTTGAGGTGCTGAACATGCAGTTCTACATTTGCTTTATGCTAGATTTTGGCATAAATTCTTGTTTGATATCTGAGTAGTATCGCATGACGAACCTTTTTATAGACTTAGAAATCAAGGTTTAATACAAGCTTTTGCTTATCAAAGAGCAAATGGATGACTTGTAGCAAATGATTTAGTTGAAGAAAAAGACTGAAAATTTTATGAAAAATCAAATGGGGAAGAGCTAAAACAAATTATCTCAAAAATGAGTAAAAGTTTGAAAAATGTAGTAAATCCAGATGATATTGTAGAAGAATATGGTGCTGATTCACTAAGACTTTATGAAATGTATATGGCAGATTTCAAAGATTCTGCTCCTTGGAATCCAAATGGTATTGTTGGGGTTAGAAGATTTATAGAGAGATTAGAGAGAATTTTTGACGATAATTATCAGAGACCGGTCTCTTTAGAGACTGAGACCGGTCTCAAAGACGGTAAAATTATGAAACAACTTCATAAAACTATCAAAAAAGTCAGTGAAGATATAGAGAATTACAAATTCAATACTGCGATTTCTTCAATGATGATTTTATTAAATGAATGAATGCCATTTGACGAAAAAATTAAAAAAGAGTGGAAAGAAACTTTCGTGAAATTAGTTCATCCTTTTGCTCCTCACTTGGCTGAAGAATTATGGGAGAGACTTGGAAACAAAACTTCAGTATTTACTGCGATTTGGCCTAAATTTGATGAAAATTTAGCTAAA
Organism: Patescibacteria group bacterium; assembly: GCA_036170435.1. Classification (GTDB taxonomy): domain Bacteria; phylum Patescibacteriota; class Gracilibacteria; order BD1-5; family UBA6164; genus JAQVPN01. The sequence goes on along the minus strand of JAVHPF010000083.1, from coordinate 544 downwards.
GATGATGTAGTTGTTATTTGAGTACAAGTTCTTGGAAAATTAAGATGAGAAATAGAAATAAATATAGAGGAAGATGAAAAATCAGTAATAGATAAAGCTAGAAGTAATGAACAAGTTGCAAAATGGCTTGACTGAAAAACTATTGTAAAAGAAATTTATGTAAAATGAAAAATAGTTAATATAGTTGTTAAATAGAAAAATCCTCGCGTAATGCGAGGATTTTTCGTATAAAAAGTCCCCCTTATTAAGGGGGGTGTCCGATAGGACAGGGGGATTTATTATTTTTTAGATAATTCTTCTTTTAAGTGATCAAATAAGTGATTTATTAAATCATCTAATTTTTTATAATCTTCTCTTTCATATCTGTAAGATTTTCCATCTAAATTTATCATTAATTTTCCATCAAATAATCATTTTTTATTTGCATCTATGAATAGTTCAAATGTGCTTTCAGCATCTTCTTTTCAATCAAATTTTGCTAAATAGTGGTCTAATTTATTTTCAAGATTTTCTCTTACTAATCTTTCTACTACTTCTTTAGAAA
>JAVHPF010000082.1:0-1604 GCA_036170435.1 Patescibacteria group bacterium | reverse complement strand
ATAGCAAGTTCACGAGTAGGAGTCAAAATAAGTGATTTTATAGTACGAGCTGAAACATGAGAAGTTTCTCTTTCTCTTGAAAGTATTTGCAATGTCGGGATAGCAAAAGCTGCGGTTTTACCAGTTCCAGTTTGAGCGGAACCAAGTACATCTCTTCCCTCCAAAATATGAGGAATAGCTTGAGCTTGAATTGGTGTAGGGCTTTCGTATCATTCTGATTCTAGAGCTTTCAGTATAGGACTTATTAAATTTAGTTCTTTAAATAACATTAGTTTATATGTATGAAAAAATATTTCTCTTTTAAAAGAAGCCCATTATATTCAAAAAAACTCATTTGTCATTTAATAATTAGAATTACGCGAAAATTGAAGTTGAAATGATTGCCTCATTCCAAAAAAATTATAAAAAAAGGAACGATGCAAGCGTTTCCTACGAATTTATTAATTTCAATTTTTCTTCTCTCTTCAAAGCCTTAATCCTATATTCTTCTTTCGAAGCCTCAGACCTATTTTGAAATTCAGCCTGGTAAACTATTTTTACTGGACGACGAAGGCTAGTATATTTTGCTCCAAGTTTCGAAGAATTGTGTTCTTCTAGTCTACGATTTAAGTCTGTTGTTATACCAGTGTAAAGACTATTATCAGCACATTCTAAAATATATAAATAGTACATAAAAAAAAGATGAAAAATTAACTAGCTTTTGATCTGGAATCACTTCAATTACTTGTTCTATAAGAATTCCTTTGAATATTTTGATTCAAATTAGTATTATTTGTAGTATCCGAAGCTAAATCAGAAGTATTTGTAGAATTTGTATCCGGAGAAACAGCAAATCAAGAAGTATTTGTTTGTTGATTTGAGCAAGAAGCAAGTAATAATAAACTAGGAATAACTAACAATGCTTTGTTTTTCATATTTTTTTCATGCAGGTAAATAATAATATTTTTCATATTATATAAAAAAAGTAAGAATTGTGTAAGAAAAAATATTTTTTTGTCACTTTTTATGTATACTGTTCGTATTAAGTTTTACAAAGCCTTAATATATTTTAATATTATAATTTTAAAAAACTATGCGCAGTGAAACAAGTGCCCTTGGGGTAAAGAAAATAATTGCAATTATAAGTTTGTTTTTCATCTTATCTTGATTTGCTCAAGCTATTGATGCTACAACTACTATAGTTTGATGAGATAGAGACGAACATGGATGTATTGGTTCTGCTGGGTATTCTTGGAACGCTGAAAAAAATCAATGTACAAGAGCTTGGGAAGACACAAAAGAAACTGTTAAAATTTGTACTATGGAATATGCTCCAGTTTGTTCAACAAATTGAGTTACTTATGGTAATAAATGTACAGCCTGAGATAATGAAATAGCTTATGCTTGAGAATGTGATAAATATATAGATACTAATTTAATTAAAAAATTTGATATATATAAAATCAAATTAAATAAACAATTAGAAAATATATCTAATGAAAATTTGGCTAAAGCTATAGAAAAAGCTGATCTTCTAATCTCAAATACTAAATTAGAAAAAATAGCTGAGCAAGTTCAAAAAGAAAGAATTACAAAATATAAATTTTTGAGAGATTTAATTTCTA
>JAVHPF010000081.1:0-7902 GCA_036170435.1 Patescibacteria group bacterium | reverse complement strand
ATTGTATGTTCAAATTGGCATCCAAGTCAGTTATCTGCCATAAAAATTTCCCATTTTCCAGAAACTTCTTTTATTCTTCCAGTAGAAAAACCAATAATTGGTTCTATTGCTAGAGTCATTCAAGGAGTAAGAAGCTCTCAAGTTCCGGCTTTACCATAATTTGGAATATATGGTTTTTCATGAAGTTTATAACCTATTCCATGACCAGTCAGGTCTTTTACTATATGAAATCCATTTTTTTCTACATGTGATTGAATTGCATTTGAAATATCACCAATTCTATTACCAGGAATTGCTTTTGCTATTCATTTATATAGAGCTTCTTCATTTACTTTTAAAAATCTTTCGATTTCTCTATCTTTAGATTCTCAAATTATCATTGTAAAAGCAGCATCAGTATTCAAGCCTAATTCTTTATCTTTTACTCAGAAATCAAATTTCACAACATCTCAGTCTTTAAATACCATTTTTTTTGTTGGTACTCAGTGTACAACAGCATCATTTATACTTATACAAATATTTGCAGGGAAGCCATAAACTCAATGAAAACCAGGAAGAACATTATGTCTATTACAAATATTTAAACATAGTTGGTCTATTTCCCAAGCACTTACTCAAGGTATAGCTAATTTTTTGATTTCATCAAAAACTATTTTGTGAATTTTAGCATTATTTCTCATTACATCTAACTCTCTAGGAGTTTTTGCTTTATATCAGCTCATATTCTTATAATTATTAAATTTTAATTTTTTCTTTATTTTACACATCAGTCAGGGAGACTCGCTCATTGCATTCTAGATACATCACAAGCTATTTTTGTAGTATCATTAAGTATTTCTATAGATTTCACTAAACTTAAATGTATATCTATTATCTTACTTTGTAATTTATCTTCTTCATCGGCACTTTGTCATATAGATCAATTTCAAGCTTCATATAATTCACTCATTTCTTTTTTAATTAAAGCTTCGTGGTCTCGTTCATCTGTTGTTTGGGCTAATTTTTGTATACTTACATTTTCTTTTTTATTTAATCATCATCAAATTGCACCTTTAACAGCTGTTATAAAATTTTGCACGAATCATCAATCTTCTCATTTTTGCATATCCCAATTATAAACTGATTTTGCTGAATTTTCAACAATTCCTTCTCATACACATTTAGTATTTGAAATTAAATCATTTCATTTACAATTATCATTAAAATTTTTTAAATTTGTTAACATTTTTTGTGTCATATTTGAAGACAGTCATTGTCTTCGTAATTCATTTTTTAGCAAGTTTTTTTCTAATTCTTTAGCTTTAGCTCATTCTTTACCCGTACATCATCATCAACTACATCTAAGTTTTAATAAAGCATCATCCCAATCAATCATTCATTGTTTTGTGATTTTTTGCCAATCTAAAATTTCTTTAATTTTATCCATTCATCTTTTTGCAAATCAACAATTTTGAGAATAAGTAGTAATCCTATCTTTTTTATAATCACTAGTTAATTTATCAGTATCTATAAGAAAAATATCTTTTTTATAAGTTGCTATACTACTATCTCATAAAACTGATAATCTATATAAATTAGCAATTTTAGAATTATTTTCCATTAATTTTGATATTACTTCTCGAGTAGTTCATTTTAAATCAGTACATCAAGTTCATGTTACTCAATCACATAAATTTTTTGTAGGAGAACTATCAGTTCCATTTTTTACTAATTTTTGTAGGGTGCTTTCAAGAGTTTTCCCTTCATTTTGTATTATTTTATGATCTCTCATAATTTCATAAGGAACTTCTTGAGTAATAGGTAATGTAACATAAAATCTAAAATATGATTCATATCAGTTCCATGAAAATATAGAATTTGATAATCCTATCAGTTTTGACCTAATTTTATTATAAGCATCAGCTCATTTTCATTCTATAGTTGATGTATCATTTCATCCTTCTAGATTATTTAATAGATTAGATAATATTTTTCTATCATCTTTTATATAATTTACTATACTGTCTGAAGTTGGAATAACAGAACAATCAGTGGCATTTGAATCTGCAGCTAGACTGATATGTGGAAACAATAATATCAAAACTGATACTAAAAATATAATTCTTTTTATTTTGATCATGTTCATTTCTTTGACATATTAGTTATTGTTATTTTTATATTATTAGCATAATCTGGAAAATTTGCCAAAAATCAAGCTAGTTCTACAAATTGATTATTAAAACCTTTCAAATCATCAGCCATTAAAGAAGAATCAATATTTTGAGAGATTACTTCATTTAATTTTTGTTTATATTGATTATTTTTACAATCATTAAATTTTAGAGGACTTTTGTTAATTTGTTGTTCAGCTGAATTTATAACTGAAGCTATTTCACATTCTTGTTGTTCAAAAATATCTAAATCATTAACTCTATTATATTCAATTCAATAATTTTTGAAATATTCTTGAATTAAAGTTTTTGTTATATTATCTTTATTTGGAGTATTAGCAAGCTCTTTTCATCAATGTAAATTTAATATTGGTGGAGCTTTTTTTGAAATAACAAAATTTACATTAAATAAATCAGGTAAACTCAAATCTTTTAAACCAATTTGAAAATTATTTGTTGTTTGACGAGATCGGATTAATGAACTATTTGTAAATTTTTTCAAATGTCAGTTAGATCTTTCAATAAGAGCTTGAATAGAATTTGTTTTTCCACCTCAAAGTAAATTTTGACTATACATTTTGAAATTAATTGTTATACAGAAAAACTCATTACAAGGCCATAAGCTATTGTCGTTTAATGGAGAATAAGCATTTCCAGATACATTTTTGTTTCCAGAAAAACTCCATCCGCTATTTGGATCTTGTTTAGAATTTACTCAAACATTATCTATTTTTGCTAAATTTGTTCCAGATCACCAAGTTGGCATCAAAGAATCTAATTGTTTTTGACTAAGTCCTGATTCATTAGTTTTACAAGCATAACTTGAATCATTATTATCTCAGCTTATATTATTTGAAGAAGAATTATTACTTGTATTATTTGCATCTCAATTATTCGCTAAAATACTTGGATTTTGAGCAGCATTTATTATATCTTGCCCAAGTTTTCAATTCAAATAAGCAGCAAGAGCTGAATCATTATTCATTGAATTTACTCACTCATAAGGAATATCTTCCGTAAAAATAACTTTATTTATATCTTTTATATCACTCATCAAATCAAAAGGAGAATTTTCATCAACTCAATCAGAATAAAGACCTATTCTAGATATTTGATAAATTTCTTTTGTATTAGCGCTAGCTGTAGAATCTGATTTTTTATAATGATTTTTTATAGTGTCTGAATAAATGCTTAATTGAGCATAAGTAAGAGCTCAATTATTTTTGCATTCATCCTTTAATATTGAATAAATACTAGTTAAATAAGCTCAAGTTTGAGCTTGTATATTCGTTATATCACTTTCTTTTATACTTCAATCTTCCTTGAAACATTTATCAATTAAATAGGAATTTAATTGTTTTCAAATATCTCAATCAGGTTTTCCTCATTTCAATTGGTTTGAAAGTAGGCTAGCATGTAATTTATAAACTCCTTCGTCTATTTTCTTATACATGTTTAAATCATCATCTCCATCAAGAAATCAGGCATTAACAAAACTAGCATTCGTTAAAACGCTAGAAAATATTACAAAAAATGTAAGCAATATTTTTTTCATGATTTTTATTTAATTATTAATTCACCTTTTTGTATTTCGATGTTCATTGTATCAGTTTTTTTACCAAAAATCAATAAATTAGCAATTTTATCTTCTAGAGTATCGGCAATATATCTTCTGATTTCTCTTGCTCCAAATTCTGGATTATAAACTTCTTTTGCAATAAACTCTAAAACTTTTGGATTGTAAGTTAATTTTACTGATTTTGAAGCTAATCTTTCAATTAAAATGTTTAATTGTAATTCTACGATTTTTTTGATTGATTTTTTATCAAGTGGAGAAAAAACTAAAATTTTATCTATTCTGTTAATAAATTCTGGAGAAAAATATTCTGTCAGATTTCATTTAATTGTTTCTTTTGCTTTTGTAAAATCATTTAATACTTTTTCTTCTTCAGTTTCTGTTATATCAAAACCGATTTTTTGAGCTTTTTTATTGAATTCTTCAGCTCAAATATTTGAAGTCATTATTACAATAGTATTTTTGAAATTGATTTTTCTTCATTTTGAATCTGTCAAAACTCATTCATCCATTATTTGAAGCATCAGATTATATACTTCTAAATCTCATTTTTCTATTTCATCAAATAAAACAATACTATAAGGATTTTTTCTTACTTTTTCTGTTAAAAGTCCACCTTCTTCATATCCAACATAACCAGCTGAGGCTCAAATCAATTTATTTACTCAAGTTTTGTCTGAATATTCACTCATATCAACTTTTATAAAAGCATCTGGATTTCCATAATATTCGCTTACTAGAGTTTTTACAAGTTCAGTTTTACCTACTCAAGTTGGTCCTAAAAATAGGAAAGATCCGGTAGGTCTATTCGGACTATTTATTCAAGCTTTGCTTCTTGTAATAACTGAAACTACAGCATCTATTGCTTCTTTTTGTCCGATTATTTTTGACTCTAGAGTTTTTCCAAGTTTTTTCAGTCTATCAATATCTCATTTACTCAAATCTGAAACAGGTATTTTTGTAGAAATACTTAAAACCTTTTGAATGTCAGATTCATCTATGTTATATCTTTTATCTTTTGGTATATCAAATTTTTTCTTTTTTGAATAAATTGCTTCTTCAAGAGCTTTTTGTTCTTCTTTTAGAGTTGTAGCTTTTTTATATTGTTGACTCATAACAGCAGCATCAATTTTTGCTTGAATAGCAGCTATTTTTTCTTTTAATTTAATTATTTCAGTTTCATCAATATTATATTTCATTGATTTTAAACTACAAGCTTCATCAATCAAATCTATGGCTTTGTCAGGTAGAAATCTATCTGTAATATATCTTTGAGATAATCTTACAGCTTCCTCTACTGCCTCATCAGTAATATTTAAATTATGGTAAGTTTCAAAAGTATCTTTCAATCATTTTACTATTTGGATAGCCACTTCTTCACTCGGTTCAGCAGCATTTATTTTTTGAAATCTTCTCTCTAAAGCTGTATCTTTTTCTATATATTTTTGATATTCTTTTAATGTTGTAGCTCAAATTACAGAGATTTTACCTCTTCACATTGCAGGTTTTAAAATGTTTGATGCATCCAGTGTTCCTTCTCCAGATCAAGCTCAAATTATAGTATGTAATTCATCAATAAACAAAATTATTTCATTTTCTACTTTTGATGCTTCATCTATGATTTGTTTGATTCTAGCTTCAAATTCTCATCTAAATTTTGTTCCAGCAACAAGCATAGTCATATCTAGTGCCAAGATTTTTTTATCTCTCATAGAAAATGGAACATCTCCTGAAGCTATTTTTCTAGCAAGTCATTCTACGATTGCGGTTTTACCTACACCAGGTTCACCAACCAAAACTGGATTATTTTTTGTTTTTCTGTTTAGTATAGCAATAAGTCTTTCTATTTCATCTTCTCTTCCCAAAACTGGGTCAAGTTTACCATTTTTAGCTTCTTCAGTTAAATTTGTAGAGAAAAAATCTAGGGCAGGAGTAGTAGAATCAGATTTTGCTTTATCTTTTGAATTAGGATTATTATCAAATGGAGTAGTTCATTCTTCGTCATCATCTTCTCATTTTCCAGGAATAGCTGAATAAATATTTTTTGCCAATGCTCAAATAAGGTCTCAAAAACCTTTTTCAATTAAAGCATCATTAATAGTAGAATTATCTAAATTTCCTCAGTCAATAACTCACATTTTATTTAATTCAATAAGATTAGTTTCAACATCAAGAGGGTTAACACCTATAAAATCAAACATTTTATAAAACCAAGTTTTTTTCTTAAGAAGTGCAATTAAAAAATCTTCTAAACTTGCTTTTTGTTTAGAAAAAGATGCTGCAGTTTTAACTGAAGCCAAAATTGTATCTTTTAATTCTTTCGATAAACCACTATAAACTCATTTTCTTGAAGCTAATTCTTTATTAAAATTCGGAGTATTAAGAACTTCGATAACTAATTTTATATTTACTCAATAAACAGAAAAAAGCTCTTCTAATGCTCATTTAGGAGAGTTTAATATCTCAAGTAAAATATCTTCTTCTTTCAAATCTTTGAATCAAATTCATTTTACTTTTTCTTCAGCTTTTAGCAGAGTTTCTTTGTATCAATCAGAAAAATTATTGTAAACCATATTTTTATTTTATTACTTTATAATTTGGATTTATTTATCTCTCTGCTATTATATCAGTAAATTACTCTAAAAGAAATTTTTTAACTTACTTTATGTCAAAAAATAGCTATACAAATCTATAAAATTTTGTATAGCTATAAAATTCATTTTTATTTAACTTCTATATCATATCTCAAATCATCTACATTACCAGCTCAAAGTAGTAAAATAATTGATGAATTTGGAGATTTCTCATCATATTTTTTTATTATTTCTAGCGTATTTTTAAGTCAATTTCAGTTAATTGTATTTGGATGTTCAATATTATCTAAAAGTATCCCAGTATTCATTGCGGCAATTGATTCAGATGAATCTCTTGATTCATAAATATCAGGAATAACTAAAGTATCAGCACTATTGAAACAATGAGAAAATCAATCAAGCAATTCTAGAGTTCTTGAATATTGATGTGGTTGAAAAACTACAAAAAGTTTTTTTGACTGATTTCTTTCTTTTAAAGCATCAAGAGTAAGAGAAATTTCTGTTGGATGATGACCATAATCACTCATTAAAATATTTCAATTTCGTGTTGTTCCAACTATTTCAGATCTTCTCCAAACTCAAGTATAGGCTTCCAGAGATTTAATTATTTCATTTTCGCAAAGTCATAAAATTTGCCCAACAACAAAAGCAATATGCGCATCAAAAAGTATATGAGCACCAGGAATTTGCATATTTATTTGAGGAAAAACCATATTTAAGTCCCTCTTATCAAGGGGGATGCCTGTTAAGGCAGGGGGATTTTTTATTTCAAAACCTCAATCTTTAACTATTACATAATTTATATCATCTCTAATTCAAACTAATTTCATACTTGATTCACAATTTCAATTCAAAATAGCATATCAGCCAGTTTTGATATTTTTTATGAAATCAGTAAACGCGCTTTCATAATCTGCTAAATCTTTGTAATAATCTAGATGATCCAAATCAATATTCGTAATTATTCAGATATATGGTTTATATCTCAAAAAAGACCTTTTATATTCACAAGCTTCAATAGAAAAATATTCACTATTTGAGAAAAAAGCATTTTTACCATCAAATTCTTTGAGTAAAGTTCAAACTACAGTATTTATACCAAGTGCAGAATTTTTTAGCATTATAGAAATTAGGGAAGTGGTAGTTGATTTTCAATGACTTCCTGAAATTGCTATAAGTTTTTTATCATTTGCTATTCTAGCTAAAGCTTGAGGATAAGTAATAGTTTCTATTTGTAAATTTCTAGCTTTTTGTAGTTCTACTTGATTCTCAGGAACAGCTTCTGTATAAACAACAAGCTCAAACCCCGGGGTTTCTCATTCAACCCCGGGGTTAAATATATCAGCTCTTTCTCAAATAATTATATTAATTCATTCTGATTTCAGTTTTTCTATTAATTCGCTTCCTACTTTATCTGAACCAAAAACTTGGTATCAGTTTTCATTATAATATCTAGCAATTGCTGAAATTCCGATTCAACCAATTCAAATTATATATACTTTTTTCATTATTTTTTAAATCTTAAAATTTAATACTTCATTTCTTACTATTTCCAGACTTTCTTGACTCACTCCTGAATTAG
>JAVHPF010000080.1:18616-29041 GCA_036170435.1 Patescibacteria group bacterium | reverse complement strand
GCTCAATAATAGAAATTTTTATCTAATGAATTTATACCAAGTGTTTCTAGATAATTTATTATTGGTCATTGTTGACCTGCTAGAAAATACATTTTGATTGCAGGAACATTTCTAGAGTAATTTAATGCAGTCATTACATTCATTTTTCCCATAAAAGACCCATCATAGTTATTTGGAGTGTAATCTCAAGGGAAAGTTGTTTTTACATCATAAATAGGAGATTGAGTTCCTATTGGATTGTTTTGTATAGCAAGAGAATATATAAGAGGTTTAATACTAGATCATACTTGTCTTTTAGATGTTATTACATTTACATTTCAAGCATTTTCTTGATCAAAATAATTAACTCATCAAACCATAGCGAGTATTCATCCATTTCTATTATCTATTGATACCATAGCAGCATTTGATGCATTAATAGCTTTGTTTGCTTTTACTTGTTTTTCAACTAATTCTTGGGCTTTATCTTGTAGATTAGCATCAAGGGTAGTGTATATTTTAAGTCAACCAGCTTCCATAATTCATTTACCATATTTGTTTTCTAAATATTCTTTTACATACATTACAAAATGAGGATATTTTATATCTTCTTTTGTCTGTCCAAAAGTCATTCAAAATGAATCGATAAAAGCTGTTTTATATTCTGCAAAAGTGATTTTTTTATCCTCAAGCATTCTTTGTAATACAAAATCTTTTCTTCAAGTTTGGTACTCAAAGACTAGATTTTTTTGAATATCATTAGCTCAATCAATAACAGATCATTTAATTTGTAAATTATTTAAAAAATCAAGTAAGTCTGAATATGCCATAATAGCACAATTATCAGAATCTAGACTTATAGAAGATTTGTAATACTTCTTTTTAATTCAACATAATTGCATTTTATCATCTGTAAGTCTTTTTTCGCTTAATGATGATATTAAATCTTTGAATTTTGTAGTAAAAATTGCATTGTCATCTAAATCTTTTTTTGTTATTAATTTAGTTGTTTCATCTGGAGTTTCTTTATTGTAAGTATAGGTATATCATACTAATCTATCAAAGTGACTATAAGGATTGTAATAAGTTGGTCATTTTGGAAGAGATGCTAGGATAGAAGAATCAAGGATACCTAGATCTTTTGCACTTTTTCCAAAAAAAGTTCTTGAAGCTTGTTCAATACCATAAGAATTAGATCAATAGGCAATTTTATTTAAATATAATTCAAGTATTTTTTCCTTTGAATAATTTGTATTTAATTTATAAGAAAGCCGTACTTCTTTGATTTTTCTTTCAATACTTCTTTCATTAGATAACATCATATTTTTTATAAGTTGTTGACTTATAGTAGATGTTCATTCTATTTTAGAAGTTCTTTGAAATACATAATTAAATATAGATCTAAAAATACCCTTTATATCAAATCCAGAGTTTTCAAAAAAAGTATTATCTTCAGTTGATACTATTGCATTTATCATATTTTTTGAAATATCTTCATATTTCACATATGTTCTTTTTTCTCAATAATAAATACTATATATATTTTTTCAGTTTCTGTCATAAATAGTTGAAGCTTCGGGAATTTTTTGATTTTCTATTTCTGATATATCAGGAAGATTTTTTATATATTTATTGTATATGAAAAGAAAAGCAATAAGAATTATAACAACTAGGGAATAAGCTGCATATATAACATATTGTTTTAATCTTTCTTGCCTCTCTTTAGCTTCTTCTTTTGAGGTTTGAGCTATTTTTTTTGCTTCAAAATTCATAATTTATAAAGTTAATAAATAATTTATTTATTTAATATTAGTACATTTTATAAGATTTATAATCTTTTCAAATTATTATTTCTATTTTTGTTTTTGGATCCATAGAATATACAGGTTTTTCTACTTTTTTAAACTCAGTTTGTAAGTAAAATAATTTAAGTGCTTCAAGAGTTTTTGAATCTTCAGCTAAGTTATTATAAAGTATTATACTTTTATCATATTTTACTCAAGAAGTATTTCATACTGAATCTCTTTCAGGAATTGTAAATCAATATTTAGTTAAAAAATTTCACCATAAAGTAGCAAGTCCAGAAACTTTTGTAGAATTAAAGATATTTATAGTATCACTTTGAGCAAATATTTGAGGGTAGTTAAAAATAACATTTGTAAATCTAAGAATGTCAGAATAATCACTTACTTTAGCACTTGTAGCTGTATTTGGTATAACAACAGATGCTCCTCCAAAATCTGTTCTAGGTGGAGTATATAGAAATCAACCTCTTTGACAATTATCTGCTCCATAAAAACAAGAATCATTTAAGTTAAAAGAAAAAATATTATTTTTTTCTACTTGTTTAGCAAGAAGTGCTAGAGAAATCATATCAGATACTCATAAATCTGTAGTTATATTTTGTTTTATAGCAAGATATAGAGATTTAATTTTGAAAGGATTAGCTAAATATCAAAGACTTGTTACTTTTTCTTTTATTGCTTGAATAACTAGTTGTTGTCTAAGAGATCTATCAAAATCATTTGTAGAATGACGAGATCTAGCATATTTCAAAGCTAAACTTCAATCCATATGTTGAGGCCCAGCATTTACTGTTAAAGTTTGATAACCCCAATTAAAATCTGGATACTCTGTATCAACTAGTTTTTGAGGTACATTTATATCAACTCAACCAACACTATCTACTATACTTATAAATCATCTAAAATCTATGTTTATGTAATTATCAACAGTTTCTCCTGTGATTTCTTCTATTTTTGATTCTAATTTTTTCATTCAGGCATCTTCGTCTCATCAATTTTTAGCTAAAGCTAATTGATAAGTAGCATTTATTTTTCCAGCTCATCCTGTAGGATATTTTACCCATAAGTCTCTAGGAATAGAAAGCATAGTAACAAATTTATTTTCACTATCTACTTTCGCTAGTATTATAGTGTCAGTCAGATTTGGGGCATCATTTAAATCTCATCATCTTCAGACAATAAGTATATTTTTTGTACTTCATTCTTCTTGAGCAAAAGTATTTACACTATTTCAAGCTATATTTTTCATTATAGTTCAAGCTAAATCAATTTTTGGAAATTTTACAAAAACTCAAACAGCTACTAAAAAAATAAGTATAACAGCTATTATTCAAATAGTATTTCATATTATATAATTTCTTTTTAGGTCTTTTTGATATATTCTATGTAAATCTATTAGTTTTTGTAAATCTAATTTCTTAGAGTTTATTTTTTTCTTTTTAAATCACATTATTTATTAATTAAATATTTAATCTCAAATTTCTGGCAAGATTTTAAACATTTTTCTTTTTTTTTCAATTTTTAATATAAATTTGTCTTTACTATTTTAGATATTATAATAAATGCAAGCTAAAAGCTTATTTATATTTTTAAATTTTATTTTTATGAGTGGTATTTTTCTTCTACTTATTATATTTTGAGTACTTTTCTTATTATTTTGAGTAAGAGTTATAAATCAATGAGAAGTTTGATTAAAAGAATTTCTAGGACAGTATACTGAAACTGTTACTCCAGGTCTTACTTTTGTTATTCCATGAGTTCAAACAATTAAAAAAGTAGATGTTAGAGAACAAGTAATAAATGTTCCAGAACAACAAATAATTACAAAAGATAATGTTTGAGTTGCTGTTGACTGAGTAGTTTATGTACAAATTGTAGATCCATACAAGTCTATGTATGAAATTTCAAATGTATTTATGGCTGTAGTAAATCTGGCTCAAACTGGTCTTAGATCTGTTCTTTGAACTATGAGTTTAGATGAAACTTTATCAAATAGAGAATTTATCAATGGTAAATTACTTGAAGCATTAGATAGAGATACTGGAAAATGGGGTGTAAAAATAATGAGAGTTGAAATTAAAAGACTTGATCCACCAAAAGATATTCAAGAATCTATGAGTAAACAAATGAAAGCAGAAAGAGACAAAAGAGCACAAATTCTTGAAGCTGAATGATATAAATCAGCTCTTATAACTAAATCAGAATGAGATAAACAATCAAAAATTTTGCAAGCTGAATGAGAAAGACAAATGCAAATTTTACAAGCTGAATGAAAAGCTCAAGCAACTATAGTTGTAGCTCAAGCTGATGCAAAATCTATGGAATTACAATCACTTGCAGCTCAAGAATTCTTTAAATGATCTGCTGTTACAAAAGAACAATTAAAAGTTATAGAAAATGCACTTGGTGGAGGGAATACTAAATATATTCTTGATAATGATATACTATGAGCAGTAGGAAAAGCTTTTTGAATAAAATAGAAGACCTCACCCTAACCCTCTCCTCACAGGAGAGGGAACAAGAAGGAAAATTATATTTTTAATAATATTTTTATGGAATTATCATATATTTGGTTTTGAGTAGGAATAGTATTTCTTATAATAGAAATCCTGACTTTCACATTTTACTGATTATCTTTAGCTTTGGCTAGTTTCTTAATTGCTATAATGGTTTACTTAAATTGAGATAGTTCATTCACTATTATACAAGGTTTAATTTTTGTATTTTTATCTGGAATATTTGCAATATTATTCACTAAATATCTTAGACCAAAAACTAAAGCAAAATCTGTTTGATTAGATTCTTATATTTGAAGTATCCACAAACTTGCTAAAATTTGAGATGATTGGAAAATAAAAATAGATTGAGTTGATTATTTAGTAGATGATGAATCAATAGTTGTTGACTTCTGAATAGGAAAAAAAGTAAAAATACTTGAACATAATTCAGGTTCGTTCAAAGTTGAACTTGTATAATTTTTTTGAAATTTTAAATTTTTCAATATAATAAGGCTTCCAAATGTTTGGAAGTTTTATTATTTAATATTTAGATATATGAGTTTCAAAAAAGACGAATTAGAAAATGAAGAAATTTTGACATCAGAAACTTTTGATGAAATAGTAGAAGAAATTAAAGAAATAGAAGAAAATGAAACAGAATCTGAAGATAATAATGTTTCTTCTAATAGTGAAGTAAATACTTTGAAAGAAGCACTTGCTAGAAAACAAGCTGATTATGAAAATTTCAAAAAAAGAGTAGAAAGAGATAGGGAAGATATGATACATTTTATGAAAGCAGATATCTTGAAAAAAACTCTTCCATGGCTTGATAATATAGAAAGAATTATAAAAAACACTCCAGAAGATATGAAAAATTTAGCAGTTTTTGAGTGAATTTTGGCCGTTGAAAAAGCTATGAAATCCGATTTAGAAAAAATGTGAGTTAGATGTTTTGAATCTGTTTGATGTGAAATCGACCCAGATAAACATGAAGTTATGACTCAAGTTCCAGGAGAATCTGGAAAAGTTGTTGATGAATTTGAAAAATGATATGCTTTATGAGATAAAGTTATCAGAGTAGCAAAAGTTATTGCTGGAATGTAAAAAAAAATCCCCCTGTCATAAATGACATCCCCCTTATTAAGGGGGACTTTTTTGTTCTACTCAAGTCCTCCTTATTAAGGAGGTGGCTGAAAGCCGGAGGATTTTAAATATTTTTTAATTCTTCATAATTACACCATATTATTGCATCAAGATGAAGAGCTGGAATATTTAATTCTTTTGATAATATTTTATAAAAATCTTTTATTTTTATATTTTTATCAGAATTATATATTTCATAAATCGTTTCGAGTCTTGAATCAATAGGAATTTCAATTTCGTATGGGAATTCTATTAATTTATCAAAATAATTTCTAGCTGCATATGAAAACATCTTTACAGCAAAAACGATTGTTTTAGCATCTTTTGTTTGATTCATAAGCAATGCTAAATCGTCTCTTAGAATCTCCATATTTTCATAATAGAAATCCTTTTTGTTTTGAAACATATCTAGAAATTTATTAAGTTTTTCTAGTCTTTGAATTTTTACGTCTATTAATCTTCTATTGTTTTTTGAATTCTTTATAAAATTTTGAAGTTCTTGTAAAATATTGTCTTCAGATATTTTTTTAATACTAGAAAAATAAGTAGAAAATTCTTCCCAGTAAGCTTCTCATTTACCTGATAACTGATAAGTAACCAAAGCATTTGCCATCACTAAAAAAAGATAGATTTCTTTGTTTCCTATGTTTGTATAAAGTTTCTTTAAAGATAAAAATTGAAAATCATTATTTTCCTGTTGTATAGCAGTCTCTATATTATTTCAATTTAGTTTTTCTAGTAATTTTTGCATATTAACATTATTAATATTAATTCATTATATTTCTTCCCTTTACAAGGGAAGTCCCGAAGAATGAGGGGATGGGTTTTTTATTAATTTTCAAAATTATAGAGAAAAGTCTCTTTATTACAAGAAAAATACATCATTTTTTTGTTTTTTTAGAAAATACAATTATAATGAAATTAATTTAATATTAAATATTTAATAATATGCTTTTATTATCTACTTCGAGTCTGAAAGGATACTCTTTACATAAGATATTTATTTTTGCTAAAAAAGCTTGATATGATGGTTTAAATCTAGATTTAGATAAATCAAATTTTGATACTCTTGATTGAGAATATATAAAAACATTATCTGATGCTTTTGCTATACCAGTTTTATCTATAACTGCCTATGAAAAATGAATTGATGAAAAAAAGGTAGATTCTTTTACTAAAATGGCAAAAATTTTAGGAAGCCAATTAGTTGTTTTTTCTCCTCCACATATGACAGATAAAAAAACTGAATGGTTTACTAAATACCTGCTTAGAGTAAAAAGAGATTCAGGTCTTAGTATTGCAATAAGAAATGTTCCTTCTAAATTTTGGTTATTTGTTATACCAGAATATAAGACAAATACATTAATGGAATTAAAAAAACTTACTTGAGATACAGTACTTGATGTTGCTAATATAGATAAATCAACTTGAATAGATTTACAAAAAGCTCAAACAATGTTAGGTAATAGTATTAAAAATGTTTTCTTAAGTGATAAGAATGGACCAAAAGAAGGTCTTCTTCCTGGTAATTCTGGAGGTTGAGTATCATACTTACCACTTGAAAGTTTCTTAATGAAATTAAAGACTTCTGGATATAATGGATTTATAAGCTTAACAGTTAACCCAAAAGAACTTGAAGCAGGGAATGATGAACTTGTTTTAGAAAAATTAGCACAAGTTAAAAAATATTATACAAAACATTTTCTTGAATATAAATCATAATAAAATAAAAAGAAAGTTTTTAAAACTTTCTTTTTATTTTTATCTATAAGTATCAGAAGAATTCACACTTTTTCATCCTCTTCTTCATCAATTATAAACATTTCATGGTCTTGATAATGGAAAATCATATTCTCTTCTTGGACTACGACCAACTGCAACTGCTCCTCATTTTATAATATTTCAAGACATCATTCTGGTTCTTTGTAATTCATCATATATTCTCCAAGCTTCTCGATCCATTCAATAGTCTCTTGGTTTTTCGTATTGAGTTTGTTGTGAATTAGTTGATTCAGAAATTTCATTTTTAAAATTATTTAAACTATCAGAAATTTCATTTTTAAAATTATTTAAATTGTCTTTTATTATCTTTTCTATCCCTGAAAGCATTTTTATTTGCTCAGGACTAAAACTATCATTTTTAGTTTCTCCCATATTTTTCTATTATTTATAATATATACTTTATAAAAAAATAATCTAAAAAGTCAACAAAAAAACTAGAATTTTCATTCTAGTTTTTTTTTTCTTTTAAGCTTGTCTTTTTCTTCTTATATATACAAACATTCCAGCAAGTAATATTGCAAGGATTGCAATAAAAATTTCTTTTGGACCAGTTTGTACTTTTGTCATGTCAGAGTATTCAGGACTTTCGATATCTTTATCTCAATCTTTTCCAAATGCTTTGATTGCAAAATCATCATATGTAACTTGGTTTCAAGTTATTTCTATTTCATATCTAGGTTCTGTAACATTTGTTATTAATTTCATTTCTCAAGTTGTAGGATCTTTTTTATATACATTATATGAAACTGCATTTGTTACAGCATCCCAACTTAGAATTGATTTAGTTTTCATTTTAACTAATTTCAAGTTTTGTACTTTATCTAGAGTCATACCAGTTCATACTGCTAGAGCTCCACTTGCAGAATCCATAGCTTTTACTGTTATAGCTTTTGCTGCTTTGTTTTCTGTTTTATGACCTAAATCATCAGTTAGTGTAACATCTATATTATATGCTCAAGCTTCAGTTGGAGCAGTTATTGTTCCAGTATATTTACCATCAGTTTTTTCTTCTAATTTTGTAACTGTATCATTTATTATAGCATCAACTTCTGTTAATCATTTTGTTGCAAGTACTTCTACTGCAATTTCAGTTCCAGCATCCATTTCTCATTCTGGAGATATAGATATAGAATTCATTTTTGGTGCACTTGATTCTGTCGAAACTTTTACTTCTGTTGATTCTCAGATACTTTTACCATCTGCATCAAGTACAGTTGCTTTTAATATACTATCTCCAGATCCAAGTCCACTAACTTGAACTTCGAATGTTCCAGAATCGTTTGAAGTTGTAGTAAATGAACCACTTCAATTTAAACTTACTTTTACTTTATGATTTTTTGTAGTTGTACCACTTACTTTAATTGAATCAGTTCAGATAGTTGTTCCATTTTCAGGATAAGTTATTTTGATATCTTCATTTCAAGTAGAAGTTGTAGCAGCAGCTCATCCTACTGTAATTTCAATTTTTCCTAAAATTGCATCATTTTCACTATCATATACACTAATATCTTGTTTACCATTTGCAGAAAATTTTATAGCATTTTCAAATTTTACTTTTCCTTGATCTGCAGCAGTGAATTTATAAGTATTGTCTTTTATTGCAGTTCCTGGAAATTCAGCATTTGTATCACTTTCAGAGAATATAAGCATAGAACCAAGATAACTACTAACTTTGTTATTATCTTTATCAACTGCAGTTACAGTTAAATCTATAGCTTCTCCTACTTTAGTTGTAGTTTTAGTAGTTTCTAATTGGAAATGATCAACAGTTCCAGCGGCTAATACAATGTTAGCTCCCATTAATGATGTAGCAAATGCTCCAAGTAACAAACTTTTTATTTTCATTTTTACAAGTGTTTAAAATTAAATTTACTCCCTTATTTTATACTGAAATTTCAATATTTTCAACAAATTACCATTTACAAACTATATAATTATTGTTTAATTTAAAAAAGTCTTTCTGGAATTTAGAAATTCCAAATCATTTATAGTACTAATTATTGTTTGATAATTGGCTATTTTAAAAGATAAAAGCTCTATATGCTTATTGTCTAATTCAGAGAAAAAATCATCTATTAAAAGTATTGGTTTTTTACTTGTTTTTTCTTTTATAAAATCCAGTTCTAGAAGCTTTAATCAGATTATTATTGACTTTATTTCTCATCTTGACGCAAATTCTATTAATGATTTATTATCAACTATAATATCAAAATCATCTATATGCGGACCGATTTGTGTTTTTTTCAGGATTATATCTCTATCTAAATTTTTATCTAAATAATTTTTAATACTTCATTTTATATCATTAAAGTCAGTTTTTGTAATATATTTGAATTCTACATTTTCTATTTTTCCCAAGAAATATTCACTAAAATTTTTTATTCCATTTTCTGTGTAATCTATAAAAATATTTCTATATTTGTAGATTATTTCTCGAAGTTCTATCATTTTATTATCCCAGAATATGATTTCATCTTTATTACTGTTTCATTCTCAAATATTTTTTAGTATTTTATTTCTACTTTTTAGTACATTTTCATATTTTTTTAGACTATCTCTATAAATAGGGAAACATGCTCATAATATATTATCCAAAAAATCTCTTCTTTTTGAGGGTCACATATAAAATAAGTTCATTATTATTGGAGAAAAATATATGCTTTTTTCTCCAAGTTCATCTAATTTTTTGCTAGTAATGGCTTTTTTATTTATTGAAATTTGTTTCTTTTTAGTATCAAGAGAATAAGAAATACTTATTTCCTGCTCTAGTCAATTTTCATCTTCAAAAATTCATCTAACAAAAAAAACTGAAAAATCATTTTTCACCATATTTTCAAGTCATACTTGCTCACTTGTATTATTACAAATAAGATTTATAGCTTCAAGTATATTAGTTTTTCATTTTCAATTTGGACCTATTATTGAATTTATATTTTCTGAAAAATCTATTTCAAAATCAGAGAAAGATCTGAAATCTTTTAATTTTAAATTTTTTAACATTTTCTTGTATCAATTTTTAAAAAAATGTCATTCCTAGTTTATTTAGGGATGACAAAAAATATTTTTTAATGCATTATATTTGATATTGCAATTTGATTGTTTATTACTTTTTGAGGAGAACAGGCAAGTAATTCTTTTACTTTTACTTCTTTTTCCTTTTCTCTATCTACTCTAAGTTTGCTTTTAGAATCAATAACTGAAATTGTAGGAATAACTCA